>NZ_JEOG01000001.1:0-262080 GCF_006408715.1 Bifidobacterium sp. UTCIF-39
GGGGGAAGACGCCCCCTATACGAGCCCCCAAAACCGAACATTTCTCGTGAGGCAATGTTCGCTTCCCGTGTTCACTCGCACATCGCGTCCAAAATTTCGAATATTACCGTTCAAAAGAGCTTGAGATTCCCGAGAATTACTGAAATTCCGCCGTTTGCGGAGTAGTCTGACACACAATGACTACATTCTCGCATAACGTGGAGGACTTATGACCGACGTCAACGGCACCGTGGCTGCCATCCGTACCGGACTCGAATCGAATCTGATCGTGCACGACGAGCAGGTTGTGTTCCAGGGCGACGATGAGGCCCATTTCACCGTGATTCAGGCCAACGTGAGCCTGGGCAACGTCGAAGACGGCAATGCGGCCGGCCTTATCGATACGAAGTCCGAGCTTGATGAAGAGGCCAAACTCGATGCGGAGTCCGTTGAATCCGATGTGGATCGCGATGCCGAGGGCAAGCGACGGGTGCATCCCATCTTCTTCGCGCAGGTCAACGGCGGACAGCCCGGTGCCGTGTGCATCGCCGTGCATGACGGTCGTCTGCTGCTCGCCCGCCACTGGCGCATCGCCACCGATTCGTTCGAATGGGAGTTCCCGCGCAGCATGGGCGCTCCCGGCGAAGTCTCCGGCGCCACCGCGGAACGCGAACTGGAAACCGAAGCCGGCGTGAAGGCCACGTCGCGCCGCCTGCTCCAGATGATGCATGCCGACACCTGCAAGCTGCGCGATTCCATCGCCGTGGTCGAGCTCGCCGTGGACTCCGAATCGCTTGACGAAGCGGGCGTACTCGCCGACGGCAGCCTCGCCGGCCTGGACGACCTCGATGGAGCCACCCTCGCATGGCTCACCCCCGAAGAAATCGACACCATGATCGCAGAAGGCAACATCATGGACGGCATCACGCTCGCCTCCTATCTGATCTGGAAGACCCGCCGCGAAGCGGATGAAGCCGTAGAAGAGGAGTAATCGCCGCCGCAGTGCGGCGTCTCAGTGCCCCTGACGTCGATACTTCTCCTCGGTGGCGGCCTTCGCGGGGCGCCACCACTCCTCATGCGAGCGATACCACTCGATCGTCTCATCCAGACCCCGCACAAAATCCGCGTGCTGCGGTCGCCAGCCCAACTCCCGCATGATCTTCGACGCATCGATTGCATATCGGCGATCACCACCCGGCCGATCGTTCACATGATCAAACGCATCCTCCGGCAGGCCCATCCGTTGCAGAATCATGCGCAGCACATCGATGTTGCTGCGCTCGCCGTCAGCGCCGATCAGGTACGTCTCGCCAACCCGACCATGCGTGAGGATCCGCCACACGGCATCGCAATGATCATCCACATGAATCCAATCGCGCACGGCCAGTCCCTGACCATACAGCTTCGGGCGAATCCCGGCGAGGATGTTCGTGATCTGCCGCGGAATGAACTTCTCCACATGCTGATACGCGCCGTAATTGTTCGAACAATTCGAGATCGTCGTCGCCAATCCATACGTGCGGTGCCACGCGCGAACCAGATGATCGCTTGCCGCCTTCGACGCCGAATACGGGCTCGACGGGTTGTATGCCGTGGCCTCCGTGAACTTGCGCGGTTCGTCGAGGGCGAGGTCACCGTACACCTCGTCGGTGGAGATGTGGTGGAAGCGGATGTCGTGGGTGTGGGGGCTGTTGGTGGTGTTAGCGGTGTGGGCGCTGTTGGGGTTGTGACGCTCGTCGTATGGTTCTGGGCCGCATCCTAGGCCGCTGCACGCACAGTGCGCGTTCCGTTCATCCCGTTCGTGGCGCACCGCTTCGAGCAACGTGTACGTGCCGGTCACATTGGTGGTGAGGAAGGGTGATGCGTCGAGGATCGAATTGTCGTTGTGCGATTCCGCGGCGAAATGCACCACCGTGTCGATGTCGTGATCGTGCAGGATGCGTTCGACGAGCGGACGGTCGCAGATGTCGCCGTGGATGAACGTGAGCTGGTTCGGATCGATGCCGTTGAGGCTGGCGCGATTGCCGGCGTAGGTGAGCGCGTCGAGCACCACCATGTGCGCGTCCGGATGATGGGCGGCGGTCCAATGCGCGAAGTTCGCGCCGATGAAGCCTGCGCCGCCGGTGATCAGCAGATTGTGGGGTGTGTGCGTGGGAGCCATAGCCATGAGGTCCATGATATTCGTTGGGGTGCGATGGGTGCCGGGTGAGGGATGAGTGTGGTGCGGGCGATGGGGCTGGGATGGGGGCGGCATCGGCGAGACTGCTGCATCGTCCATCGGAAATCGTGCGTTGAGACGTTGAGGCTGAGACATCGAGACAATATATGGCATCGTTGGTTACCGGAACGATCACGTCAGGGGATACGAGGGTATATTGGGCACTATACGTCCGATTTCGGGGGATGCGGCGGGCTCCTGTGAAGGTGCCCGGCTCGCGAGGATCGGAAGATCGATCAGAGAGATCGAGAAGGTCAAGTGTCAACGGAGGTTACCATGACCGAGGTCAACGGCGGTGCGGACGATGCCATGACGGCTATTCGCTCCGGACTGGAATCACAGATGATCGTGCACGACGAGAAGGTCGTGTTCCAGGGGGATGACGAATCCCAGTTCACCGTGTTCCAGACGGATGTGAGCGTGGATGGAGAGTCGGGTGACGGCGATGGTGAGGGTGAGCGCGAGGGCGATGGCGCGCCCCGGACGCATTCCGTCCTGTTCGCACAGGTGCGTGGCGGGCAGCCGAGCGCGGTGTGCATTCCCGTGCGTTCGGACGGTCGTCTGCTGCTGGTGCGGCATTGGCGTATCGCCACTGATTCGTTCGAATGGGAGTTCCCGCGCAGCATGGGCGTGCCAGGTGAGGTTTCCGGTGCCACTGCCGAGCGCGAGCTGTTCGCCGAAGCCGGCGTTGGTACGGACGGGCGTCGCCTGCTGCAGATGATCCACGCTGATACGTGCAAGCTGCGTGACTCCGTGGCCGTGGTTGAGGCGAAGGTGAGCGACGAGGAGATTCAGGCGGGGGCTGAGGCTGCTGCCGATGGCGCGCAGGGTGCGCAGCCGGTGCGGGCGGTCGATGATCCCTTCCGCGCCGATGCCGATGACACCGATTCCCGTCTCGCATGGCTCACGCCTGAGGAGATCGACACGATGATCGTCGAGGGCAACATCATGGACGGCATCACGCTCGCCGCCTACCTGATCTGGAAGATCCGCCGCTAAAGGTGCGTGGTCCGGTCGGCTGGCCAGACGGGGTGGTCGGGCCGGCTGGCTGGGCGGTCGGCTGGGCTGGGCAGGGTGGTCGTCGGACAGGGGGCACGCGGAATGTGGAACCTGCCTGACCGTCGATGCCCGACGAGGACGCGACGGTGAGGGCGGGCGGAATGTGGAACCTGCCTGACCATGTCCGTCGGTCGTCCTCCGGTGTCGGCTGCCCAGCCGCTCGTTGACGTTGAACCTCATCTATTTGTTGGTCCGTAGGTCCGGAGCCAAACGTCAACTATCGAACTCCGCTGCTCGGGCTATCCATCACCGCATCTCATCACTTAAATCTTTGCCCACATACTGAGCACCCGTATTCCTTAGTGTGATCACACTAAAAAATATGGGTGTTGAAATTTCAACGTTTTGAGGGTGTGGGACGTTAGTGTGAGCTCACACTAACGGGGGCTCACACTCGCGAAAGAACGGCGGCAGTATCCTTGTGAAAACTCGCGCGATCAGTCCGTGAATTCGATGCGCAGGATGTCGGCGATGGCGTCGGCCAGGCGGGCGTGGTTCTCGGGGTCCATGTGCAGCTTGTCGACGTCGCTGGCTTCGGCCACGGTGGCGGCGTCGAGGAACATCCAGTCATTCCGTTCCGCGACCTCGCGATAGAACGGTGCCAGACGATGCGAGCGTTCCACGGCATCTTCATCGAAGCCGACGTACGGACTGCGGGAGATTCCCGGCTTCACGGCGATCGGCGACACAAGCAGGATCTTCGGGGCCGGACCGCAGCCGCCATACGGATAGTCGCGGATTGCAGCGCATACCTGTTCGGCTGCGGCGGCGATGGTGCGCGGCGACGCGTGGAAGATCTCTTTGAGATCATTCGTACCGAGGCTGACGATCGCGCAATCGAGCGGACGATGAGATTGCAGCACGATCGGCAGGGCCTGAATGCCGGCGCGTTGCGGCTCCAGTGGATTGTCGAACACCGTGGTCCTGCCGCCCATACCTTCTTCGATCACGCGCCATTCCGGGTTGAGCATGGTGGCGAGTCGACCGGTCCAACGCACGCCGAACGGGTGGCGGGTGCCTGGCTGGGCGGGATTGGTGCCGAACGTGTTGGAGTCGCCGAAGCAAAGTAGGTTCTTCATGCTTCACACTGTACTGGCCGGCAAGTGGATCTGCCGCTGTTGCCCGTGTTTGGGCCGGGTTCGGATCTTATTTGGGTTTGGGCTTGGGGAGGAGCGTAGGGCGTGTGACGGATGATTCGGCTTGAGCTTCAGCAGAATCATTTTCGTTTGATGCTGGCTTGAGCTTCATCAATGCCACGGCTGAGCCCCGTCTCATTCCGTCTGGACTGGTCTGATCCTATCTAGATTCCACCGATTTGCCTAACCCGGCTTCGCTGGGCAGATATGGCCTCCTGCTGACATCTAACCATGCTTCGGTAGGTCTTCCCCAACGTAGACCTATCCGAGTATGAGCAAACATGGATATCTATATGCTCAAACCTATCCAGGGCACCCCGATTTTCGGGCATTGTCGTGAATGGTGTATTTTGCCGAGTGCCCAGCGAGGCGTGGTTAGATGTCTGCGGCGGTCTCTATCTGCCTGGCGAAGGGCACATAGGATTTGTATGTAGGTAAAGCTGAGGAAATTAGAGCCGTGGGCGAGAGCTTCGCCGGGAAAAGAAAATGGGGCAGGGGGCATTGAGTGGTCCGGTCCGATTCGGGCCAGAGACCGGGGGCATGTTGTGTTCTGCGTGGCGGTTCATGAGTTCTTGGGACGAGGCATCGGGCGTGTGATGTGCAACAGATTTGAATGTCCGAACAGAACTTTCGGAGGCCTATCCGCCGACCGGCGTGAGGAACAGGATCTGCGGGCGTCCGGATCGAACTCGTCCGGCGGCAACCCAGACCCTATCCTGGACTCGGGCCGCCGCCGGACGAGTTATTGCAGGCCGCCCTAGCTCGGCGTCGCCCTCCTCACTGCTGGCGGTAGACCTTGGTGTAGGAGCCTTCGGCGCGCGGCCGCACCACGATCTGGTCCACGTCCACGGTGTCGGGCTGCTCAAGCGCCCAGCGCACGCATTCGGCGATGTCCTCGGCCGTGAGCGGATCAGGCACGCCTGCATATACCGCCGCGGCCTTGGCCTCATCGCCGTGGAAGCGCTTGACGGAGAACTCGTCGGTGTACACCATGCCCGGCGCGATATCGATCACACGCACGGGCTCGCCGATCAGCTCCAGACGCAGCACACGAGCCATCACCCGTTCCGCGAACTTCGACGCGCAATAGCCGGCTCCGCCCTCATACGGTTCGATGCCCGCAGTGGAGGAGATCACCAGCACGCTGCCGGACGACTCCTTAAGCGCGGGCAACAGCTTCTGCGTGATGCGCAACGTCCCGAGCACATTGAGCTCATACATGGCACGCCAATCGTCCAGATTCGCCGTGGCGACCGGATCCTTGCCGATCGCACCGCCCGCGCAGTTGACCAGCGCCTTCACCGGTCCCGCCGCCAGAATCCGGTCGACCGCGGACTGTGTGGATTCCTCGTCGGTGATGTCGGTGGCGATCGGCGTGCAGCCGGTTTCTGAGGCGAGCGCGTTGAGCTTGCTTTCGCGGCGGGCGAGCGCGAACACCGTCCATCCTTCGGCGGTGAGCTTGCGGACCGTTGCGGCGCCGATGCCGCTGGACGCGCCCGTCACCACGGCGGTGCGTGCGGTGTTGGTTGCGTTGGTGAGTTCGGATTCCTGTGTCATTGCGGTCTCCTTCGGCAAGAGTTCCTTTGCGGGGGTTGCATTCGCTTCCGATTCTAGTGTTGCGAGGTTGCGATGCCGATATCCCCGTTGCAGTGAATGCGCCTAATCCCAATCAATGGGACCCGCATTGACGACGCGGTCAGTGTCGCCGGAGCGCCCTCGAATGAGGGGCCGGGCCGTTCTGGCGTGTGCCGATGTGCCCTATGCGTCCAATTCCTTCGATTACATGTCGATGCCCACGACTCTCCGTGTAACTACGTTAATTTTTGAAAAACTACGTAGAAATCAACGTTTTTTGTCGTACGATGAAAGAGCGCCGCGCGGCATCGCTGCACAATCTCACGATTGGATGTCGTGCGGTTGCTTTTGCATCATGCCGAGTTCTCACGCTGGCGAGGCTACTTGCCGACGGCTACTCTGGGTCATATGAGGATTCTCCATACTTCGGATTGGCATATCGGCCGGCGCTTCAAAGGGGTTGACCTTGTCGAATACCAGCGTCGGGCGCTCGACTGGCTGATCGACACCGTGCAACGTGAGCATGTGGACGTGGTGTGTGTGTCCGGCGACGTATACGATTCGCCGATGCCATCCGCCGCGTCGGTTGATCTTCTGGATGATGCGCTGACACGTCTGACCTCGATCATTGGCGATGAGGGACGCCCGGCAGTGGATGTGATCGTGACACCCGGAAACCATGATTCCGCGCGCAAACTCGGGTTTGGGGCGCGAATGATGCGCCCGAATCTGCACCTGCGCTGCGAGATCGCGCAGATTGCGGACCCGGTGATCGTGACACGTGGGGGAGCGGACGGCCGGGAAGATCGGCTGGCCGTGTACGCGCTGCCGTATCTGGACCCGGACGTGGCGCGGCCCGCGCTGGAGAAACTGCTGGAGTACGAGAACGCCGAGGATTTCGTCCAGCTGGATTCCTGCGCTGTGTCTCAGGAGGAAGTCGAGCATGTGGGACGAGAGGATGGGGACAACCCGCGCAACTCTGGGGATAATCCGGAGACGATGGATGGCGTCACCCCACGCCTGCGAATCCCGCGCTCGCATGAGGGCGTGATGACCGCCGCAATGCGATTGATCCGCATGGATCTGAACCGTCGCCGGCAGCAGGCAGAAGCCGAAGGCGCATCATTCCACGCGGTGCTCATGGCCCATGCCTTCGTTTCGGGCGCGGCTCCCAGCGATTCGGAGCGCAACATCACCATCGGCGGCGTGGACAGCGTGCCGGCCGCGGTGTTCTCGAACAGCGGTCTGGATTATCTCGCGCTCGGACACTTGCACCGCGCCCAGCAGGTGCGTATCCCCTCCGGCAGCGCCGTCGTTCCTGATGGACTCGATGATGACCGAGATTCGACGAACACAGAAAATGAGAAGACTTCGATTGCCGCTCATGTCGCGAACCCCAATGCATCCAAGTCCGGCGATCCCGCCGACATCGTACCCATTGAGCCGCACAAGTCCATCGGGTCTGTCACGGCTCCGCAGCGCTCCAAGACCTCGATGTTCAAGGGCGGAAATTCCGCTCCGCCTTTCGCACGGTATTCGGGATCCCTGCTCGCGTACTCGTTCTCCGAAGCATGTACGCCGCCGGTCGTGGGCAACGGGAAAAGCGTGGTGATCGTTGACATGCCGTACGTATCCGCATCGACTTCGTCAGTGGCGGCACCTTCATCGGCCCCGTCGTCCTCGCAAGCTCAGCCAACCGCGCAGACTCAACCTGACGTGTCCTCATCGACCCAGACAATCCGTCCGTCCCTGCGCACAATCCCCGTGGAATCAGGCCAGCCTGCGTTGGTCCGACTTGCCGGCTCGCCCGAGGAACTGCTCGGCGACCTCGCCGAATCGCACCGCCACGACTGGGTGTCACTCACCGTGGTATCCGACATCTACCCGCACGGCATGTATCAGAAACTCGACGCCGCGTACGAGCACGCGTTGGAAAAGAACTTCAAGATCACGCAACGATCCGCCGGAACCGCCGACTCCGCAAATGGCAGCGGACCGGATCGCGCGATGGCCAATCTCCACGAGACTCGCAGCGAACTCGACGTGCTCACAGGGTTCGTTCGCTACACGCTGGGCCGCGAGCCGAATGACGGTGAGATCGCCGTGCTGCGCGACGCCGTGGAACGCGTACATGCCACCGACGATGAGAAAGCCGATACGACTACGTCAACGGCAGCCACAACACTCGGCGCGCCCGCGCCCGTCGCAACCGACACCGCGACCGTCGAAACCGCTACGCCAGCGAACAGGAAAGGAGCCCGCGCATGAGACTGATCGGCATGCGTTTCCAAGGCATTGGCCCGTACGAAAAGGAATACTCCATCGATTTCGCGGCGCTCAACCGGTCTCGTATGTTTCTGATCGAAGGCGAGACCGGAGCCGGCAAATCCACGATCCTCGACTGCATCAGCTTCGCGCTGTACGGCGACGTGTCGGCGGACGTGGCCAGCAAGGACCGTCTGCGCTCGCGATTCCTCGGCACCGAGCAGACGCCGTCGTATGTGGATCTGATCTTTGAGCTCAACGACGCGTTCTATCGTGTGCGCCGCGAGCCGGCCTATGAGCGTCGCAAGCGTCGCGGCGAAGGCACGACGGCGGTGAATCCCAAGGGTCTGCTGTGGCAAGTGGATGATGGGATCGCCGCGCTGCTGCCGGCCGGATGGGGGTCGGATGATCGCAGTGATCATGACGTCGATAGTTCCAATCAGATCGTGGATGATTCCGATCAGGTTGCGCTTGATGGCACCGCCACGCGATATTTCGAGTACGCCGACGACGCCGATCACGCCAAGGTCCTGGCGAGTCAGGCGCGCGACACCGGCACGGAGATCCTGCGGTTGCTGCATTTGTCGCGCGACCAGTTCTCCAAGACCGTAATGCTTGCACAGGGCCAGTTTTCCAGTTTTCTGCGGTGCAAGCCGGAGGAACGTACGCAGCTGGTCAAGAGTCTGTTCGAGGCGGACGTGTACGAGTCGATTCAGAAAACGCTCGATGAGATGCGGAAAACACAATCCGATCAGGTGGCCGCGCAACGTCGTGATGTGGTGAGTGCGGTCCGCGATGCGCGCACCAACGCTGAAGAGATCGAACGACGTGGTGATGAGATACGTGATGCTGGCCAAAACGTTGTGAATCAGGATTCGGATTCGATTGATAAAACCGCCGATGGTCATGATGATGAACGCGATGCCGGTAAGGATGCCTGGGATGTCAACGATGTCAATGCACCCGAGGTTGTGAAGGACAACCCCGACCCCCTTTCCGTTATCAAGGCGAACTGGTGCCTGGACGAGCGCGGGGATCTGGCCGAACCGGCCCTGAGCCCTTCGGACATCGCAGCCGCGCTCGACGACCATTTGACCGCTGCCGGAACCGCGGCGGCGCATTTGCTCGCCCACAGCCACGACGCATTAACGGCATCGTCCACGCGACTCGACGACGAGCAGCGAAAACTCGACGCCATGCGACAGCTGTCGGCAGCCGACACGGCGTATCGGACCGCGGTCGGTCAACGTGACGAACTGGAACAGCGTCGGCCCGACGTCGACGACATCCGTGAACGATTGCAGAAATCCGCGGCGGCGGAGCCCGTGGCGCGTGCGCAGCGCGAATGCGAGGCTGTGCAGAAACGTCGTGCGCAGACCGATGCCGCATTGCGTGCCGCCAATGAGGAATTGGCCGCATGCGAATCCGCGGAGGCGTTGACCGCATCACGTGACAAGGCAAATGCCGTGGCTGCCGGACGACCCGCCGCCGAAGCCGCGTTGCGCGCCGCGCAGGAGTTGGAATCCCGTGCCGCTTCGGCCCGTGCCTCGTGGAAGAAGGCCGAGCGTGCCGATAGTCAGGCGCGATCGCAGGCCGCGGCGACGGATGCGGCCCGTGACGCATTGTCTGCGTTGGAACGAGAGCACAGCGAGTCGGATCTGCGGCAACAACTGGAGGATGTGATTCGTCGCGAGGCGGCGCAGCCCGGCCTGCAGGACCGCTTGCAGGCTGCGCGAACCGTGCTCGATCACGCGCGCAAACGACAGGCCGAGGAATCGTCTCTGGAACAACTGCAGGCCGCCGTCGACCAGGCGTTGCGGAACCAGCGGCATGCGGACGACGAGTACGAGCAGGCTCGGCGTGCGTTTTTCGCCGCGGGGGCCGCGCGGCTGGCCGGGGAACTCGTCGACGGGTGCCCGTGCCCGGTGTGCGGCAGCGTGGATCATCCGCATCCGGCCGCCACGCCATCGGATGCCTTTGCTCTGCCGGATGATGCCACTGACAATGTGGTCGCCGCTCCCGACGAGAACCGTCTGAACGAGCTCGATCAGTCCGCCCGTCAGGCCGCGCAGCAGGTGATCGCAGCCAATGCCGCCGTCGACCTGTGCAAGGCGCGCATCGCCTCGGAAAGCGAGCAGTCCCAAGGGCTGAGCGTCGAGGATGCCGAGGCTGCGGTGGCTCAGGTGCGCAAGGAATTGGACGAAGTACGCGCACTTGGCAAGACGCGCGATCAGCTGAACGCGCAGCTGCAGGCGTTGCACGATGCCGCCAAACAGGTCGACGACTGCGCTCGCCGGTTGGACGTGGCCAAGGCCGAGGCGTCTGGAGCCCTGGAATTGGTTCGCGCCGCCGTGGAGTCGTGCGTGGCATCCGCCGGTCTGTCCGAATCCGATGCCGATTCGGATGACGTGATTGATGCCGTCGGCGATTCCGGCGATTCCAATGATGCCAGCGATTCCACTGATGAACTGGCCGCGCTCGCCGTGCGCATCGACGCCGTCGAAACCCGCGCATCCGACGACGAACGAGCCGCGAACGACGCCATCGCCGTGTGCGATCGTGCGGTTCGTGAAGTCGCGCGCATCGATCGGGATATCGCGCAGCGGACCGCATTGGAACAGCGGATCGGCGAGGTCGCGGCCGCCCTGCAGGAGATCGACCGACAGCTTGCCGCAATACAGGAGACCCGCGATCAGGCGTTGTCGCACAGTGGATTCGAAACCGTCGAAGCGGCTCTGAACGCCGAACTCGACGCCAGGGAAACGCAACGATTGCAGTCCGCGGTCGAACGATTCGATCGTGACGATCACGCGACCCAATCCGAACTGCAACGCACACTGACCGCGTTGCAAGCGCTGCTGGAGTCGGACATCGTGCGGCTGACGTTAGGCGCATCGGGCGCGGAAGTGCTGACTGCGGAAGTGCCGGCTGGAGTATCGACCGGGGAGCCGTCAGGCGCGGGAACAACGTCCTCGCCCTCCTCCATGCCCTCGCCAGACGGTCTCGAATTGCTTCCCGATACCGATCATCTGCACGCGATCATCCGCGCTCTCGAATCATCCGTACGCCAGGCCGAATCCGAACGCGACGCCGCCATCCGCACGGAGGAACAGGTCAAAACGCTCGACGCGGAACGCATACGAACCGCGGAGACACTGCGAACGGCGGTCCGCACATGGTCCGAATCATCAAGCCGATTCGCACCCATCCGCGACATGGCCCTGCTCGCCGGAGGGCGTGCGGGATCGCTTGCAACCGGCACCGCAAACGAAGGCCTCTCCCTCGTCACCTACGCCGTCACCGAACGCTTCCGCGACGTGCTCGCCCGCGCCAACGAGATCCTCGGCGACATCAAAGGCGGCGTATACGAACTGCGACTCGGCGCGCATGAGGGGCGCACATCCAAAACCGGCCTGCCGATCGAGGTGTTCGACCGTCGCAGTGATCTCACCTGCGAAGCGACCACATTGTCCGGCGGAGAAACGTTCTTCGTGTCGCTCGCGCTCGCGTTGGCGCTCGCCGACATCATTCAGGCCGAGAACGGTGGCATTTCCATGGATACGCTGTTCATCGACGAGGGCTTCGGCACGCTGTCCGAGGAGTATCTTGACGATGTGCTTGATGTGCTGCGGCGGATGAGTCGGCATCGTGACATCGGCGTGATCTCGCACGTCGGGCAGCTCAAGGATCAGATCGCCGAGCGGATCAGCGTGACCCGCATCAACGAGGACTCCGCCAGCCGCATCACCGTCACGGTGTGAGATGGGTGCGAGGCGTGGCTGGCGGGAATTACGCGATCGGGTGGTTGCCCAGTTGGGTGGTTGCCCAGTTAGGTGATCAGTCTGGGTGCTTAGCCGAAGAAGCGGCCGAACAGCGAGCTGGCTGCGTCGCCGAGCGAGCTCTGCGCCTGGTCTGCCACGCCGGACAGGTTGCCTGCGGCATCGCCGAGCGTGCCGCCCAGATCGCCCGTCGCACCCTGCAGCGTGCCGCCCAGATCGCTGCCGGCTGCAGCCAGGCCGTCAAGCGCACCGCTGAAGTTGCCGCTGGTCACGCTCTCCCAGGCACCCTGCGCGGCATCGCCCAGTCCGGAGCCGGCCAGATCGCCCAATGCGGCCTGTCCTGCATCGGCAAAACCGGCACCGGCATCTGCCAGACCAGCGGTTGCGTCGGACAGACCGGCACCGGCGACGTCGGCGAACCCGGCCGTGGCGTCCTGCGCGACCGTACCCAGATCGCCGGCCGCGCCCGTCAGCCCGTCAACGGCGTCCTGTCCGTAGGCACCCAGATCGCCGGCGCCGTTCGACAGTGCGTCCTTAAGAAATCCGAATACCATGATGTCCCCCTTCTTGTCCGTTATCCATGTTCGTTTGTGCGTGGCGTGGCCGCGAATGACAAGCCGCGTCGCGCGTGCATCGCACAACTTCCGTTGTGGTCGTGTTGTGGATTCTGTTGTGATTCTGGTTTGGTTGCGATCATTCCACGCAGATCGGCATCGTTCGTGGCCGCTCTGTCACGTTAGAACGACATTTCTGCATGATCTGTTGAAATAACGACTGATATCCAGATAAACCGATCCGGCTGGGAATCTGCTGAAAATGTAAGGAAGATTACAGCCTTGGTCGTCTTTTTTGGTCGATTTGCGGCCGCCTGTCGGTTTCCTGGCCGTATGTCGAACGTCTATTGGCCGAAGTCCGTGGGGGAGTGTAGATTACGAGAGTTGCCCATTTTGGGCACGCGCTTACACACTCCTGCCATGGACCGTCCATGGCCTTTAGTCCGAAGGAGGTGGGTGATGTCTGCGCACAAGTATGAACTGATGCTCATTGCCGATCCCGAGCTGGATGAACGAGCACTGAAGAAGCTCACCGAGCAGTTCCTCACGGTTGTCACCGATGAGAAGGGCACCATCGACAGCACCGATTACTGGGGCCGTCGCAAGCTGGCTTACGAGATCGCCGGCAAGACCGAAGGCAACTACGCTGTCATCGAGTACACCGCCGAACCGGCCACCAGCGCCGAGCTCGACCGTCTGCTCAACCTCAACGAGTCCATCATCCGTACGAAGATTCTTCGTAAGGACGCCAAGTGATCCTTCGGGCCTGACCCGAAAATCACTTCCCCGTCTACCACGTCTAGAACACCTAGAGCTTAGAACGACACAGTACGATTCCCGGCCGAACCCGAACTCAACGGTCGCATGACCGAAGCCGAGGTGCGGCGGACAGGAAGGCAGAATCATGGCAGGAGATACCGTCATCACGGTCGTGGGCAACCTCACGGCCGATCCTGAACTGCGTACCATCCCGAGTGGTGCCACGGTGGCGAACTTCACCATCGCCTCCACCCCCCGTACCTACAACAGGCAGTCGGGTCAGTGGGAGGACGGCGAAGCGCTGTTCCTCCGCTGCTCGGCATGGGATTCGAACTACAACCCGATCGCTTCCAACATTCAGGCGTCGCTGGCCAAGGGCATGCGCGTGATCGCGCAGGGCCGTCTGACCCAGCGTTCCTACACCGCGAACGACGGCAGCAGCCGTACCGTGGTGGAGCTCCGCGTGGATGAGATCGGTCCCGCACTGTCGCGCAATACCGCACAGGTGACCCGCAACAACAACGGAGGCAACGGCGGCTACCAGGGCGCAGGCCAAGGTGGCGGATTCGCCGGTGCTCCGCGCAACAACGCGGCTTCCTCGCAGGGAGGCTACCAGGGCGGGTACTCCGGAGGATACTCGGGAGGCTATCAGGGCGGCGGTGCCGCTCAGGCCGCTCCCGCAGCTCCGCAGTCCGCGCCGGCCCCCGCGGCCGATCCGTGGTCGAGCGGTGCCGACGCCTCGGGTTCGTATGGTTCGTTCGGTGCCACCAACGACTTCGGTGGCGGAGACGACGAGCCGGAGTTCTAACGCTTACCATCGTCATTTCGTCGTCGTTCCGAGGCATGGCAGGGGCCATGGTTGTCGGCGACGAACAGACATGACGAACACCAGACACATGGTCTGACTCAGTCAGACAACCAGTCAAAGACATCAGTCGTAATTTGTAAGGAGTGCATATGTCACGCAAGAGGCCGCAGCCGCCGGTGAAGCCGTTCAAGAAGAAGCCGAATCCGCTGAAGGCTGCCAAGGTTACCGAGATCGATTACAAGGACGTGGCTCTGCTGCGCAAGTTCATCTCCGATCGCGGCAAGATCCGTTCCCGCCGTATCACCGGCGTCACCGTCCAGGAGCAGCGTGATCTCGCCAAGGCCATCAAGAACGCCCGCGAGATGGCTCTGCTGCCGTACGCCACTTCCGGCCGCTGATAGCTGATAGGAGATTCGCAATGGCTAAGGATACCAAGGTTATTCTCACCACCACCGTTAGCAACCTGGGCCACTCCGGCGATGTCGTCGAGGTGAAGCCGGGCTACGCTCGCAACTACCTGATCCCGCAGGGCCTCGCCTTCGCGTGGAGCAAGGGTGCCGCCGCTCAGATCGAGCAGATGCAGCGCGCTCGTCGTGCCGCCGCTCTCGCCACCCGCGAGGACGCCGTGGCCGCCAAGAACGCCATCGAAGGCACCGTCATCGAGATCGCCGCCAAGGTCTCTGAGTCCGGCAAGCTATTCGGTGCCATCTCCACCAAGCATGTCGCTCAGGAGCTGTCCGCCAAGGGCACCGCCGTCGAGGCCAAGGACATCACCGTGGAGAACATCAAGACCACCGGCGATTTCGCCGCCACGGTCCAGCTCCACCCGGAGATCGCCGCCAACTTCACCATCAAGGTGGTCGCCGCCTGATTGCATTCCGCGCGAATGGCCGCACGGCCAGCGTAGGAATGGCGTCAGTCGATCGACCGACCCGAGCTTAAGCCCAAGGGGGCTCGCAGACTTCACGCCTGCGAGCCCCCTTTTCGTTATGTTGCTAGGTCTTTCGGTTCGCGTTTCGCGCCGTCGTTCGAGCGCGATGTACGAGCGCGAGGTGCCCCAGGAGTTCAGCCTCAGAAGTTGCGACCAGACCAACCCCAGTCCGTCGTCGCCGTGTACCGGATGTACACGCGGTTGGATGCGATGCCGAGAACATCCTCCAACGCGGCGTCGATCTGACGGGTGAGTTCCTCCCAACTTTCGCGCGGCACGGAGCTGCCGAACACGTTCACCTCCACGTAGGCGGCGGGCTTGCCGTCCTCGCCGCCGAAGTAGATCGGCATGTTGTCTTCGAACGGGCACATGAGCCAACCTTCGGACTTGCCGGGAACGGCGGAGATGGCCTTGCCGTACGCGGTTTTGAGGGCTTCGCGCTGCTCGCGGTTGGTGTTGACACTGACATGGGTGTGAATGACGGGCATGATCGCTCCTTTTCTCCGGCCATCTGCCGACCGGTCGTTCATTTTCCAGCGTAGTCTCCCCGCTGGGCGTTCGCTTATGATCCGGAATGATCGCTTCTGTGATTCCGGCATCAAAACGTAAAGATCGGGGAGGGGTTTGCGGCCCCCGTACTTGAGGTCAGAGCGCTTGAGTTAAATAGTGCGAGTGAGAAAACTGATTGAACAGCTTATGAAATTCGGCATCGTGGGTGTCGTCGCCTTTGTCATCGACTGGGGCATTCTGAACCTTCTGGTTATCTTCCTTCATATGCCCAACGTGGTGGCCGCCACCATTTCCTTCATCATCTCGTTGATTTTCAACTATTTGGCCAGTATGAAGTTCGTCTTCAAGCATCGCGAAGATATGGCGCGCTGGATGGAGATGACCATTTTCGTCGTGTCCGCGGTGATCGGTCTGCTGATCAACGATCTGATCATCTGGATGTCCACGTCCATGCTGCCGGCTGACGCGATTCATACGGATCATGGCCGGTACGTGCTGTACACGAACATCGGCAAGCTGATTGCCACGGTTGTGGTTGCCGTATGGAACTTCGTGATCCGTAAGTGGCTGCTCGACGATACGCACACCAACGCGATGAACCGTCTGCGTTCGGGCGATCACAAGCTTACGCCTGAGGAGCTGGAGGCCAAGCGCGAGAAGAGTTTCTCGCACCGCCTCGGCATGTGGTCGATCAAGCACGCCCCGTTCGGCTGGAAGTAGCCACTTCCGTCTACAGCCGCTTGAGCGCCTTAACTGCATATTCGGTGCCTGTCCGACGCATCCACGCGTCAGATAGGCACCGAATCGTATATGGCGTGCTTCTTCGCCGCAAAGGTGCGCCGAATAAGCCCCAATCACACGTGCACTTCGGCGAGGATCGGCGTTTCGGTGCTCGACTTGATCTGCTTGAAGCCCACGAACGCGATCACCAGTGACGCCAGCGCCAGCACGGTCACCGTCATGAATCCGCCGTGCGATCCGTAGCGGTCGATGAACTGACCGGCCACCGCGGAACCGAATGAGGCGCCGATCGAGTTCATTGCGCCCATCCAGGCCACGCCTTCGGTGAAGCGCGACGGCGGCACCAGATGCAGCATGATCTGATTGCCGTTGATCCACGTGGGTGCCTGACACACGCCGCACAGCAGGTAGATGATCATGATCACCCACAGATGGTTGGCAAACACGAAGCAGCTGATGCCGATGTTCACCACCGCGAGGCAGAAGTAGAAGCGCTTCCACAGCGGGATCGTCCAGTTCTTCGCACCATACACCACTGCGCCGCACAGCGAGCTGAACGAGAAGCATGCGAACACGAATCCCGTGAACTGGGCCATGTCCTGCTCCTTGGCGAACGCGATGATCGAGATGGCGGTGGCGCTCTGGAACGCGCCGAGACCGAACCAGGTGACGCATACGGCGATCAGACCCGGTCCCCAGATCGAATCCTTGGCCTTGTCCGAGTCGCCGCCCTGAATGGCCGCCGCGCGTGCCGCCTCCCGGGCGCGATACTCCTTGCGCGTGAGCCCGGCTGCGCGCGCCAGCTGCGTCTGCGATGGCGGTTCGGTGGACAGTTCGGTGAGGAACATGAGCGCGCCGACCAGCACGCACACGCCGGTGAACGAGAACGCGAGCACGCCGGAGATCACGGCGAGAATGGAGGCGAGCGGGTTGCCGATCACCCACATGCATTCGTCGAACACGCCGGACAGCGACAACGCGCGATTGATCTTCTCGCTATCCCCCTTGAGCTGATGCGTCCAGCGGGCGCGGCTCATGGCACCCCACGGTGGGATGCACGCGAGGAACGGCGTGATGCAGTACAGGATCCATTCGGGTACGCGATGCGTGATGCACGTGACGAGCGCAATGGCCGAGATCATCCACAGGATGATCGTGGGGATGGAGACCTGCCGCTGGCCGAACTTGTCGGTGAGCTTGCCGAGCAGCGGCGTGAGAATCGCGAGCGCGATGGCCTGCACGGCGGTGAGCGCGCCGGCAAGTCCGTAGCTGCCGTAGTAGGTCTGCACGGAGATGGTGATGGTCATGCCGACCATGGGGAACGGCATGCAGGCGATGACCGAGCCGATGGCGTATCGCGCGGAGTGTGGCATGCGAAGGAGCTCAGCATAGCCGCCGAATACACGATGGTTGACGTCTTTGATCGCTTGGATGAATGATGACATGCTTCGCTTCTCCTCCTTTGGTTGCTCGTGGTGGCTGCCGCTTCGATGCGTCGGCCGGGGGCGCGGTCCGCTTCGGCCGTGGTCCCCGCCACCCGTGACAGGTGTGTGGATGATTTCGATTATTGTTGGCTGGTTCTGCCGGCGCATTCGTTTCGTTTCGTCTCGTCTGCGTCGCCTATATGCGCACAGCCGGTGGTTACGGCTGTTTGCGCACTGCCGTTGGCCCGGCCGTCTGTGTACTAACCGTTTGGTTAGTGCTTGCAAACTTGGACTAGCCTATACCATTCCCGGACCTCGACACGCAGCATTCGTCCGGAAGCCACATGAATTTTGCGTGACATTCCTGCCCGTCTCCGCGGCGGTTCCATGTCTGGTTCCCGGTACGACTGTCCTGTGATCCCGTGAGGTTCGCCTCCCGATTTTCCTCCCGTCTCCCGCCCGATTCCCACGCGGGTAGACTGGATGCCAGCAATAATGGCGTTCGCCACGACAGCCCGTCTCGGTGATCCGAACTGGACAGTCCAACAGTCCGTCCCGTACGATCCGCTTCGGCCAACGATCCGCTTCGGTCAAGGTCGGCAGACATGTGACGAACGGATCCGAAACCGCGAACCGAACGCAGAACCGAACAAAAGGAGCTTCATCGACGATGCCCGCAACCACTATCCATCTGGTCCGTCACGGCGAGGTGTTCAACCCGAACCACGTGCTGTACGAACGCCTTCCCGACTTCCACCTGTCCACGCGCGGCGTGCGCATGGCTCAGGCCACGGCCCGATACATCGCCGCCCATTCCGGACTCAACCATGCGGCGGCCATCTACTCGTCGCCGCTCGACCGCACGCGGGAAACCGCCGGCGAGATCCTCAAGGCGCTCAACTCCGTACGTGAGGAACGCGGCGAACAGCCGCTCGAACTCTCCACCGACGAGCGCGTGATCGAGGCCGGCAACGAATTCCGCGGCAAGCGCATTGGCCACGGCGACGGTGCGCTGTGGCGTCCGGAGAACCTGCGTCTGATCCGCAACCTGCACAAGCCGTCGTGGGGCGAGACCTACGAGCACATCGGCCAGCGCATGAGCGACTTCGTGTACGAGAAGGTGGACGAATATCCGGGCGAACAGGTGATCGTGGTCAGTCACGAATCGCCGATCTACTCGTTCCGCCACCTCATGGAAACCGGCAACGCCGAGCACTGGATGTGGAAGCGTCACACCGCGCTCGCGTCGGTCACGTCGTTCACCTTCGATTCGGATACGCGCGAACTGCTCGCCATCGCATACGCCGACCCGGCCGCCGGCGTGCAGTGATGTGATCGTCAACGTGATCTTGGTCACGAAAACCGGCTGAACGTGAGCCAACTTGACGAAAACGTCCCGTTTTCTCCGTCAGCACGACCATACTGAAGATATGAGCACTACTGCATGGATTTCTTCCGTGGCCGCACTGAAGCAGCTGCCGGCCACCACTGCTGCCATCGAAGTCGGCAAGGAACTGACTGATCTGTGGCCTCTGCACGATCATGTGCAGATCGACAACGACGTGAAATACGCCGAAACCTTCCAGGTCCGTATCACCCGCCAGTTCGCCATCGCGCTTACCGGCGATGACGTGACCATGCCCGACGCCGAATACGTGTACGAGGGTGCCGACGAGATCCCCGGCCGTCCGCAGAGCCTGGTCGACGCGCTGCTGAACGCCAACGACGCGTACGACACGTCCGTCGACTTCTCCGAGGACTGCGACGTTGAGCGTATCGTGGAATCCGCGTCCCAGCTCGGCGACGTGTGGGATGACGCCACCGTGGCCGCCGCGCGCGAGATCATCGTCGCCGCTGCCGACGCCGGCAAGGCGCTGGACGTCGCCGATCTGCCCGGTCGTTACGCGCTGGGTGCCGCCGCGTTCGCGGACGTGCTCGCGCTCACCGGCGAGACCGCTGACGAGAGCTCCGCGCTCAAGGCGACCCTGCCCGCCGTGCTGTACTTCAACGAGTTCGACGAATGGCTGGGCGTGCCGCGCGTGTTCCTCGATCTGGACACCGTGAAGCAGCTGCGTGAGATCGCCATCGCCGGTCCGGACAACGACGGCGCCGCGAAGTTCATCGACGTGCTCGCAGGTCCGGCCGAGGCCGAGTGGCGCAAGCATCGCGAGGACGTGCTGTGGGATCCAGCCGAGGCCAAGAAGAAGGCGCGCGAGGAGGACGAGGCCAAGAGCAAGGCCGCGCTCGCCGCGAAGTTCGCCCACATCAAGGACGATCCCAGCAAGGAGACCGTGGAGCTGTAACCGGGCATGTAGCCGGGTGGCTGGGCAGCCGGGAATGGCTCGGCGAGAGACGGTCGGCGGCTTGGACGTAGCGACCTGAACAGACTGAGGGGCGTGAACGAATCCATCCACATGGATGATTCATTCACGCCCCTCAGTGCGTGTGCCGTGCGTGTATCGGCGTGTTCCCGTCTGCTCAGACTGTCACGTCAGCCCGATGATGACGAATGACGCTGATGTGGCCGCCGTCACGCGTTCGGCTGATCGAATCGCGCACCCTGCGGGTCGCTCTGGCCCACATACAGCACGATGCTGGCGATGCCGCCTGCCAAGCAGAGCAGGAGTCCGACGATGAACAGACCGACGCTGCCCACGCTGCCACCGACGCCGCCGTTGCCAGTGGCGGTGAGAATGGCCGCGCCGCCACCGATGAAGATGACGATGAGTCCAACCACAGCCAGACCGTACGGCAGCAGGACCCACCAGCCGCTACGGTTCGTATCGTGCAGACGACGAATGGCCAACGCAATGCCGGGAACGAGAATCGCAAGGTTCCAGATTCCCTCCAGACCGGAGATGATCGAGCTACCGTCCGTGGCCGTGTTCAGCACACTGAACACAGAGCTGATGATGACGGTGAACAGGAACCACCACCAGTACTCGCTGCGGGAGGCGCGGCCATGGAAGACCGCGTACTTCTTGAAGAAGCGCACGATCGCGTTCGGGAACGAGATGCCGTACCACGGTGCCCACAGCGGCGGCTCGCCGGCGGTGCTGTAGGAGGCCTGACCGCTGTACTGTGCGGCGGGTGCGGCCGGTGCCACCGGCGGCTGCTGGCCGTATCCTGCGGCAGGCTGTCCCGGCTGCTGGGCGTACGGGTTCGAGTTCGTGGTCTGACCGTAC
This sequence comes from Bifidobacterium sp. UTCIF-39, assembly GCF_006408715.1. NCBI lineage: Bacteria > Bacillati > Actinomycetota > Actinomycetes > Bifidobacteriales > Bifidobacteriaceae > Bifidobacterium > Bifidobacterium sp. UTCIF-39. Next base: position 20,924 of record NZ_JEOG01000001.1, read on the forward strand.
GGGTTCGAGCTCGGCTGCACCGGCTGGGCGTACGGGTTCGACGATCCGGCGGGCTGGCCGTAGGGGTTCCCCGCTGGCTGGCTCTGGCCATACGGGTTGGAGGAAGTGCCGTTGGTCTGGCCATACGGGTTGCTCTGCGTGTACGGGCTGCCGGCGGGCTGACCATACCCCGGCTGCTGGCTGCCGTACGAGTTGGCTCCGTTGCCCGTCTGTCCATAATTCTGGCCGGAGTTTGAAGCCTGACCGTACGGGTTGCTGCCGTTGGGGGTGTACCCGTTGTTGTTCGGATCGGTCATAGATATCCCTTCTCTACGTGCGCGTCGTACCGTAACGTCGTCGTGCGAAAGGATGATCGTCGGCGGCGCCGTGACCGTGCACATTCGTTGATCCGTCTTCATTCTCCCACACTATGTGGTGAAAATGTAGACGGAATCGACAGATTATTGCCCGCTGTCTATTCCCTATTCCTCGGCGTCGGGATTCTCGTCGTCGCTGGCCGGTCCGAGCAGTATGCGCTCGCTGAGATTCACGACGATCAGGAGCACGGCGGTCAGCGCCACGATCACGAACGTGGCGGAGAAGATCAACGGTGTGCGGAACGAGTTGTACGCCGCCTGCAGCCAGATGCCGAGGCCCTTGCGCGCGCCCAGATATTCGGCCGTGGCCGCCGTGGCGAAGATGTATGCGGCGGAAATGCGGACGCCGCCGTAGATCTGTCGTGCCGCCACGCGCAGTTTCACATGCCACAGCGTCCATGTGGGCGTGGCGCCGCAGGTGAGCGCCACGTCGGAGTAGAACTGCGGCACCGAATCGAGTCCGCGCACGGTCTGCACGGCGATCGGGAACAGGCCGAACACGGCCACGATCACGATCTTGCCCGACGTCTCGAATCCGAACCAGATGATGAACAGCGGCGCAATGGTGATCAGCGGCATGGTCTGCGCGGCCGCCAGCAGCGGGAACAGCGCGGCGTTGAGAATGCGCGAGCAGTGGAATCCGATGCCGATCATCACGCCGAGCAGCACGGCCAGCAGAAAGCCGACCACGCCCTCGTACAGCGTGACCGTGGTCGCGGGCCACAGCGTCGGCCAGGTGTCGATGGTCGCCTCCACGATGTCACTCGGCGACGAGATCATCACGGGGGAGACGTTGCCCAGACGGCACCACGCCTCCCAGACCGCTATGAGAATGATCACGGCGATAACCGTGGGAATGTAATGCCGAACCTTGTTCACTTCACCTTGCCTCCTGCGCGCTGGCGCTACGCGGTCGACGGCGGTGAGCAGTAAGGTGAGGAGCCTGCGCGCCAGACGACCGGAAATCAAATGTTTCAAAACCCAGCTACACAGTATGCCCCATGGTATGGAGCTGCAATTTCCGCGTATTCTGTATCCGGCTGTATTCTATACTTGATACGAGAGTTGATACGAGTGATTTGGTATCTTCCCTATGTAACAGCGACAGTTGCAATGACAACCAATAACAACGCCGAGGTTGAAATGTGTTTTGCAAAAAATATGATAAATAACGCATAATTATTGAATTTCATCGATCTTTTTTTGGGGGGGGCATGAACAATAGGAATACGTCGGCAAATACGGCCGCAAATACGGCCACGAAGACCGTGGTGTTTGGTGCAGTTGGTTCGTTTGTTGCGATGATTGCGGGGATGGTGGCGTATGCGGCCGCGTTGCTGGTTGCGCTGGGTATTTCCAACCGAGACGCTTGTGGGGAATCGGCGTTTTCGACCAGACCGGGTATCGACGGTGCCGTCACGGTGTCGACATGGGGAGAGGCCCGGGTGACTGCTCTACGGATCGGTGACTTGGTCGGGGCGGATGCATTGTTGTCATTGCCGTCGCCATGGATTTCCGTGGAATGCGTCATGTATTCCACTGGAAGCGAGTCGATTGAGGCGACTGCGACGACTATCGTCCCCGCGAAGACAGGCGGAATGGTTTCGCTGATCTCCGTTGTCTCCATGACGGTGGTTGCCGTTGCGCTGCTTATTGCGTTCAAAATAATATGCCATTCCGTATGGCAAAACATGTGGCAAAACGTAGAGCAAAAAAGGCAATCCGATTCTGGGATACACGCATTCGCGGTAATACGTCACGGTTGTCATTGTGTATTCTTTGCCGTGGTATCGATACTGATGCTCATGACATTTTCCGCCTATTGCCATGTGATACAGACGGAAGATCACTGCTTGACCGCATGGCAGGGCGAAACGATCATCGACAAGGAATCGTCTCCGGTGGTGTCTGATTCTGCAGAAAAAACAGCGGTGTTGCGGGCCCTGAATGATGCCGTCGGAGCGTCCTCGGCAACCGGTGCCGAGGACGGTGCCGAAGATCAGGCGCAACGACTGGGATCGCGATATATACGGAAACAAGTGAACGCGGCCGGCGACGTCCAATGCGTGTATGGTCCCGGTCCTGGTGCCGCGACCGCGGTCACTTGGCCCATGTATGACCAGCGATCGGCCGTAGGTGATTCCACGGCCGTTATTTGCCTGATCGGTACCGGTCTGATGCTGAGCATCATGATCGCCGACTGCATACTGTCCCTATCGCGATCCTCACGGCGTCGATGACCGGTTGATACCGTCGTGTCGGCGGGGCAGAATAGGACGCATGACTGAAGAGCATTCTGAAAACGCAAAGTCCGAAGCAAAGCCCGAACTTCCCAAGGACGTTCGTGTGCGCTTCTGCCCGTCGCCCACCGGCACCCCGCACGTGGGCATGGTCCGCACCGCACTGTTCAACTGGGCCGAGGCCCGTCACACGCATGGCACGTTCGTGTTCCGTATCGAGGACACCGACGCGCAGCGCGATTCCGAGGAGAGTTACAACCAGATCCTCGACGCCCTGCGTTGGCTCGGCCTCGACTGGGACGAGGGTGTTGAGGTCGGCGGTCCCGACGGCCCGTACCGTCAGTCCGAGCGCGGCGACATCTACAAGGACGTGGCCGCCAAGCTGCTCGAAGCCGGCTACGCCTACGAGTCCTTCTCCACTCCCGAGGAGATCGAGGCCCGCAACGTGGCCGCCGGTCGCCCGAAGGCGTTCGGCTACGACGGCTACGATCGAAACCTCACCGAGGAACAGAAGGAAGCCTTCCGCGCCGAGGGCCGCCAGCCCGCGATCCGTCTGCGCATGCCCGACGAGGACATCGCGTTCGACGATCTGATCCGAGGCCGCATCGAGTTCAAGGTCGGTTCCGTGCCGGACTACGTGATCGTGCGTCCGAACGGTGACCCGCTGTACACGCTCACCAACCCGGTCGACGACGCGCTGATGCGCATCAACGTGGTGCTGCGCGGCGAGGATCTGCTCAGCTCCACCCCGCGTCAGATCGTGCTCTACCGCGACCTGATCGAGCTCGGCATCGCCAAGGAGATGCCGCTGTTCGGCCACATGCCGTACGTGATGGGCAAGGGCAAGAAGAAGCTGTCCAAGCGCGACCCGGAGTCCAACCTGTTCCTGCACCGCGACCACGGCTTCATCCGCGAGGGTCTGCTCAACTACCTGGCTCTGCTCGGCTGGTCCATCGGCGCCGACCAGGACGTGTTCTCCATGGATGAGATGGTCGAGAAGTTCGACGTGCGCGACGTGAAGGCCAACCCGGCCCACTTCGACATCGACAAGGCCATCGCCATCAACGCCGAGCACATCCGTGCGCTCGAGCCGCAGGACTTCCTCAACCGTTCCGTGCCGTACCTGCACCGCGACGGCGTGGTGTCCGCCGACAACTGGGATGCGCTTACCGATCGTGAGAAGACCGTGCTGACTGCCGCCGCGCCGCTGGTGCAGCCGCGAGTGCGTCTGCTCGGCGAGGTGGCCGGCATGGCCGGTTCGCTGCTGTCGACCGAAGGCTACATCGAGCCCGACGACGACGCCCGCAAGCAGCTCAAGGATTCCGCCGGCGAGGTGCTCGACAAGGCCATCGCCGCGCTGGAGGCCGTGGACGAGTCCGAGTGGAAGACCGACTCCCTGCACGAGCTGCTCAACAAGGCGCTGGTGGAGGACGGCGGATTCAAGCCGCGTCTGGCGTTCGGCCCGGTCCGCGTGGCCATGTCAGGCCGCCGCGTCTCCCCGCCGCTGTTCGAGTCGATGGAGATCGTCGGCAAGGATGTGACCGTCGCCCGTCTGAAGGGTCTGCGCGAGCACCTGTGATCCGGTGCGGGCGCGGATGTGCTGGCGTGGTTGGCGTGCTGATGTGTTGATGTGCCGTCAGCGGGATTGATGTGCATCGGTCACGCGCATATTCGCGCGATCGCATACTCGAGTGAGCCGCACCTTCGATCGTCGGACTACATGCTGTAGTTCGTGATCGGGGATGCGGCTTCTCCATACCGGCCATTACGCCTTGCGGAGATCACGAAAACCGGGTTTGTCAACCGAAGGGTCACAATGTGACACGCCGTGGTTGACGGATATGGAATCGTCCCGTACATTATTAATTCGTTGCGGTTCGCGCCGTGACCACTGAAAAGTGAATACGCCCCCATCGTCTAGCGGTCTAGGACTACGCCCTCTCACGGCGCCAACACCGGTTCAAATCCGGTTGGGGGTACCAGCAAGGACTCCGACATGTATGTGTCGGAGTCCTTTTTTGTTATCGCAGACTTAGGTGTGCGCGGTCTGGGTGCGGCGAAGCTCGTGAGGACTGGGCGCGGTGCATGCGGCTTGGGTATGCGGGCCGGGCGTACGGTTGTCGTCGCGAATGAGCGCGAACAATACGGGTTGAAATGGACGATGTCGGCAATTCGTAGTGGTTTACGGACGTCTGGAGGCGTCGAAACGTCCGTAAACCACTACGAATCATGGATTTCGCCTTTTTGGGCCCGTATGTTGACGGCGCAGTCGGGCGAAGGGTGTACGACGGGCATTTTGATTCACCGTGCCGACGCGTATGTTGATGTTGTGAGCCAGTGGAGGAGACGGGTGGTGGCAGAAAGTGTTGGGAAAACGTTGGAAATACTGACGACACGCCGTGAGTTGCGCATGTGTGAGTGCACGCGTATATTAATCACTCGTTGCGGTTCACGCCGTGACCACTGAAAAGTGAATATGCCCCCATCGTCTAGCGGTCTAGGACTACGCCCTCTCACGGCGCCAACACCGGTTCAAATCCGGTTGGGGGTACGACGACAAGACAGTTCGCCAAGGGCTGTTTTGCTTGCCAATTGGGGTATGGTGTAATTGGCAACACAGGTGATTCTGGTTCATCCATTCTTGGTTCGAGTCCAGGTACCCCAGCGAATAACCTCGCAGATCATAGATCTCGCGAGGTTTTTTGTTATTCCGGCACTGGCATAGGTGCCGCCGGATGCCTGTTCGACGTAGGCGTGCGTCCGATGAGCATGGAGTATCCTTCCCGATGCCTGTTTGCCGTGCGTGTGCGTCCGATGGGCACCTTCCCCGGTCGAGGGTGACGCCGGTGCTTCGCAATACGGCGGTATGGGGGCGAGGATGCGGCAGGTTCCGCACCCAGACCGAACAGCCAGGCACCGGACGTGCAATTTGGCCTGTCGCCCACGTCGCGACATCGTTCGGTTGATTCTCAGGTTGAGTGAAGTAGGGTTGTGGGTATGAGTGAACGAATTCAGCGTGGATCGGCCGACGATGAACGACCCATCTCCGTCTCCGCCAAACTCGGACGTCTTCAATTCCACCGTTCCGGCAAGTTTCGTGTGCTGCAACTCGCCGATATTCAGGACGGGCCCAAGGTGTCATCCGACACGATCCGCCTGATCGAGGCCGCCTGCGACGCCGCCCGGCCCGACCTTGTGGTGTTCACCGGCGACCAGATCGCCGGATACGATTCCGCCTATGCCAAGACCTTCCGCAAACGTGCGTGGGATTATCCGAAGGAGGGGGCGACGAACGCGGCGGAGCTCGACCATACGCGCGAACTCGTGCGCGGGTGCATCCGCCAGTTCCTGCAGCCGCTGATCGATCGGGGGATTCCCTTCGCCGTGACCTACGGGAATCATGATTTCCAGTGCGGGCTTGACAACGCCGAACTCGACGCCATCTATCGTGAATTCCCCGGCTGCGTGAACCCGGTCATGGCCGCGCCGGAGCAGATCGGCGCCATCGCGGCACAGCCCGCCGACGCCAACGGTCTGCTCAAGGATCAGACGGCGTACGCGTGCGAACCCGGCACCTTCGCCCTGCCGGTCGCCGACGCGGAACGCAAGCGCAACGTCATGGGCTTGGTACTGCTCGATTCGGGAGACTACGCGCAGTCCGGCGGCTACGGTGCCCCGAGCCAGCGTGCGCTCGACTTTCTCGATGCCGTGCCGTCGGCCATCGAGGCGAAATCGCTGATCTTCCAGCACATTCCCATCCCGCAGTTTTACGACCTGCTCACGCCCGTGCCGCCCACCACCGCGTACGCGATTCAGGGTTACCGCAGCTTCGACGGCTCCTGCTACGTGCTTGACGAGGGCAAGACACTGCCCGGCGGCTATCTGGGCGAGGGGGTGAGCTGCCCCGACGTGGATTGCGGCGAATTCCACATCATGAAGGAGACCGACGGTTACTTCGGCCTGTTTGCCGGTCATGATCATCGCAATGGCTTCGTGGGCACGACCGAAGGCATCATGCTCGGTGCCACACCCACCTGCGGATTCGGCGCGTACGGTCCCGTGCCATCCAAGCGTGCGGCCAGACTGTTCGAATTCGACATCCGTCACCCGTACGAGCCGCGAACGCAGCTGCTCGAGTTCGGGGATATCGTCGGTAAACCGTCGTCGCGCAAGGTGTATACGTTCGCGATGAGCCACGTCCCGACCAATCCGGGGGATGCATGGAACCTGATGCGCAAGCCGGGAACCCTCGCCACGCTCGCCGCCGCCTTCGCCGCCGCAGTGGCGTCGCTGGGCTTTACGGGAAAACGGAAGTAGCGGAAACGCGAAATCCCCGTGCCGAAGCGTTTGCAGCGACACGGGGATTTCGATATAAAGGCGATCGGGCTACGAATGCCCGTCTGCGGATTGGCTGCCGATTACATGCCAGCGCCGGCGTGGGCGCGGATCAGCGCGTCGGATAGATACTTGCCGGCGGCCATGACCAGCGGGGCGAAATGCTGCCCCGGCGTGGTACCCATACGGTTCGTCGGGCCCGAGATCGAGATCGCCGCGATCACCTGACCGGAGGCGTTGCGGATCGGGGCGCTCACCGAAGCTACGCCCGGCTCTCGCTCGTTCACCGACTCCGCCCAGCCGCGCTTGCGCACGGTCGTGAGCTTCGCTACCGTGAACTTCGCCCGGCGAAGGCCCTGATGCATACGCTCCGGATCCTCCCACGCGAGCAGGATCTGCGCCGCCGAACCGGCCTCCATCGACAGGATCGCGCCCACCGGAATGGAGTCACGAAGACCGCTCGAACGCTCCACCGCGGCGATACACACACGCTGGTCGCCCTGACGACGGTAGATCTGCGCCGATTCGCCGGTGCGATCAAGCAGCGTCTGCAGAATCGGACCACATGCCGTGAGCAGACGATCCTCGCCCGCCGCCGCGGCCAATTCCGCGAAGCGAGACCCAAGCACGAATCGACCGTGCTGATCACGTACGATGAAGCGGTGCTTTTCCAATGCGATCGCAAGACGGTGTGCCGTCGGTCGGGCCAGTCCCGTCTCGTTCACCAGTTGCGCCAACGTGGCCGGACCGCCCTCCAGAGTGTCGAGGATCTTCGCGGTCTTGTCGAGCACGCCGACGCCGGAATGCACTTCCTTGCGGCCGTTGATGGTGCGTTCGGCACCCGTCTCATCGGTCTGCGCACTTGAGTTTGAGGCGTTTCGCTGATTTGTCAATACTTTTGCTGAATCTTTTTTCGTCTGCACCGGTCCCACCGTTGAAGTCGCGCCGTTTTCGATTGCCATGATTGGGATTATGCCATCTCAGAATGTGAAATGCAAAAGTCTCGAATTTGGCCGACGCACCATACTCAATGTGACTGGGCTGTTCGTAGGAGCAGCCGACTGAAGAAATCGATGAGGAACCGCCACCGACGGATGCTGTACAGACGTTGGAAACGTTGAAAAACCCTGACTCCAGGAGGTTGTTATGGGAACCACATTGGCCGAGAAAGTCTGGGCCGACCATCTCGTTCGCAAGGGCGAGAACGCCGAACCGGATCTGATCTATATCGATCTCATGCTCATGCACGAGGTCACCAGCCCGCAGGCCTTCGAAGGACTGCGACTGGCCGGTCGAAAGCCTCGTCACACCGACCTGCTCATCGCCACCGAGGACCACAACACGCCGACGGTCAACATCGATCAGCCGAACCCCGACAAGACCTCCGCCACCCAGCTGAGCACGCTCGAGAAGAACTGCAAGGAGTTCGGCGTGCGTCTGCACCCGCTCGGCGACGCCGATCAGGGCATCGTGCATCAGGTGGGCCCGCAGCTCGGCCTCACCCAGCCCGGCATGACCGTGGTGTGCGGCGACTCCCACACCTCCACGCACGGCGCGTTCGGCGCGCTCGCATTCGGCATCGGCACCAGCGAGGTGGAGCACGTGATGGCCACCCAGTGCCTGAGCCTCAAGCCGTTCAAGACCATGGCCGTGAACGTGGAGGGCGAACTGCCCGAAGGCGTGACCGCCAAGGACATCATTCTTGCCATCATCGCGAAGATCGGCACCGGCGGCGGCCAGGGCCACGTGATCGAATACCGCGGCGAGGCCATTCACAAGCTCAGCATGGAAGCCCGCATGACGATCTGCAACATGTCGATCGAGGCGGGTGCGCGCGCCGGCATGGTCAGCCCCGACGAGATCACCTTCGAATACCTCAAGGGCCGTCCGCACGCGCCGCAGGGCGAGATGTGGGATAAGGCCGTCGAATACTGGAAGACACTCAAGACCGACGACGACGCCGTGTTCGACAAGGAAGTGACGCTGCGCGCCGAGGACCTGCAGCCGTACGTGACGTGGGGCACCAACCCCGGTCAGGGCCTGCCGATCACCGCCAACGTGCCCGATCCGGAGACCATCACCGACGAGACCAAGCGCATTGCCGCGGAAAGCGCCATCAAGTACATGGGACTTACGCCGGGCCAGCCGATCAAGTCGATCGCCGTGGACACCGTGTTCATCGGCTCCTGCACGAACGGCCGCATCGAGGATCTGCGCGCCGCCGCCGCGATCATGAAGGGTCATCACAAGGCCAAGAACCTGCATCGCGTGCTCGTGGTGCCGGCCTCCTCCCGTGTGCGCCTGCAGGCGGAGAAGGAAGGACTCGACAAGATCTTCAAGGACTTCGGTGCGGAATGGCGCAACGCCGGCTGCTCCATGTGCCTGGGCATGAACCCCGACAAGATGGTGGCGGACGAGCGCTCCATCTCCACGTCGAACCGTAACTTCGAAGGACGTCAGGGCAAGGGCAGCCGTACGCATCTGGCATCGCCCGCCGTGGCCGCCGCTACGGCCATCCGCGGCACCATCTCCTGCCCGGCCGACCTGTGACCGATCTGACTATCTGACCGATCTGTAAGCCCGGCCTGTAAGGCCTGTCCGTCGGGCGGCTGACGCACGTCGTATACGTGGACGTCGGCGGCCCGGCAGGACTCTGGAAAACGTGAAAGAAGACTGTAAATGGAAAAGCTCACTGTTGTCACCGGTGTCGGTGTGCCGCTTCGTCGTTCGAACGTGGATACCGATCAGATCATCCCGGCCGTGTTCCTCAAGCGTGTGACCAAGTCCGGTTTCGACGACGCACTGTTCTACGCGTGGCGTCGTGATCCTGATTTTGTGCTCAATCAGGAGCCGTATCGCAGCGGCAAGATTCTGGTGGCCGGCCCTGACTTCGGCATCGGCTCGTCCCGTGAGCATGCCGTGTGGGCGCTGCACGACTATGGATTCCGCGTGGTGATCGCGCCGCGTTTCGCCGATATCTTCTACGGCAACACCGCCAAGAACGGCGTGCTGGCCGCGATCATGCCGATGGAGTCCATCGAGCTGCTGTGGAAGCTGCTCGAGGAGGAGCCCGGTCGCGAGATGACCGTGGATCTGGGCGAGCGTACCGTGACCTGCGGCGACGTGACCCTGCCGTTCGAGGTGGGCGACTACGTGCGTTGGCGTCTGATGAATGGCTACGACGACATCGATCTGACGCTGCGCCATGAGGATGACATCGTGGCGTACGAGAAGATGCGTGCGGAGAAGTTCCCGTTCAAGCCGACCACGCTGCCGGCCCGTCATCTGCCCGAAGAGCCCGTCGCATCCGCCCGCGAGCCGGAGTCCGACAACTGGCCGGGACCGTTGGCTGATCGAGACTAGCCGTCTCGATCAGCCTGGGCAACAGTCCAGTGAACTGTTGCCCAGGTCCCGGGCGGAGTCGCGGCCGGATGCCGCGGCGGAGCCAGCAAAGCGCGGCCGTCAGGCCGTCTGCAATTGCCGGGCCGGGACCGTTGGCTGATCGAGACTAGTGCCCCCGTATACGTATATAAACCGCGGCCCACGTAACACCCGACAGCGTTACGTGGGCCGTGTTTCGTTACGTGGGCCGTGCGACCCGTGTAACGCACCTCGAAAAAACGTTGAAATTGCAACGATTTCGTGCACCGTTACGTGGGCCGTGTGCGGCCCGCGTAACGGTGCACGCGTGATACGTAAGGAATGCGAAGGAAACGGGGGAAACGATCAGTATCGATCAGTCGAATCCGTCGCCGCGGGTATCATGACGGGTACGCATATCCTTGGACGGGGATTGGAAAGGAAGACATGGACCTAGAGCGCCTGCGCGGAAAAGCCTGGAAGAGACGAATCGCGGGGATCGTGGCCTCCGTGGCCGCGATCGCGACGCTCGGCCTCTTCTCGACCACGGCGAGCGCGGCGGACACGGTCGCCGAACCCATACAGACGTCGTCGGTGTCGTCTGCATCGTCCGTGACGGCATTCAACCCCACTTCTTCCACGGGATCGTTTGTGGGAACGTCTCTGGTTTCGCAATCCTCAACGTCGGCATCGCAGTCGGTGTCACAGTCGGTGGCGGGATCGTCGTCCGGCGCGCAGACTCAGCAGTCGGCATCCAAGTCCACGCAGTCCGAGCAGTCCGCGCAGTCCACATCGTCAGGTTCGTCGCTGACGTCCGCATCGGCGGAGGCGGAGTCGACGACGCGTATCACCAGCGTGGATCAGCCGTCGAAACCCACGGAGACGAACTCCGGAAACAAGCCGAAACTGCCCTCCAAACTGACCGCGCACTGGTCCGATGGCAGTGAATCACAGACGCCCATCGCATGGAACACCTCCGGCGTGGACTTCTCCAACCGCACCGGCAAGGATCGCACGGTGACCGTGACGGGAACGGTGTGCGTGGGTGACGACTCCGACAACAACGGCGGTGTCGGCAACGCCGACGGTTCCAAGGCAAATGGTTCCAAGGCAAACAGCGCCGGCAGTGATGCGAAATCGTCGAATGGCACGGCGAACAGTGCCGCGAACAGTGCCGCAAACGGCGCCGCGAACGGCGCGTCAGGCAACGCGTCGAACAATAACACGTCGAACAATACGGTTGGCGTGTGCGAAAAACTTCTTTCCGGACAGTCCGGTGATGTCACTGCGTCCGGTGCGTCCGCAAGCGCGAATTCATCAGCGTCCTCTGACGGCGTCGTCAGCGTGAAGACGTCGGTCATCGTGCACAGCGCGGCCGTGACGGGGGTCGTGGTGGATGGCGAGACGAGCGTCACGACCGCGTCCGGCACCAAGCCGCAGCTGCCCGTGAATGCGAAGGTGTCGTGGAACGATGGTGGCGACGACAGTCTTGAACCCATCGACTGGCCACAGTTCGACGGGTATCGCACGCGCGACGGCGGCACGTTCACGCTGGGTGGTCTCGTGGTCGATCGCACCGTGAACGTACGCGTGACCGTCACGCCTGCCGTCGTGAAATCCGTGGACGACACCGTATCCGTGACCACCGTCGTCGGCAAGGCCCCGACCATGCCCGGCACGGTCAAGGTGACGTGGACCAACGGCGATGTGACCGAAGCGCCCGCAACATGGGACGCGATCCCAGCCGATTCCTATCGGAATCCCGGCACGTTCACCGTGTCCGGCACGGTCACGACCGGCAGCGAGCAGGACGGCGATCTCGAGACCCACGCCGTCGCGGCCAAGGTGATCGTGGGTACGATCGCCTACGAAGTGCAGTACGGCGACGATGACGATACCGCGGCGCAGTCGGGCTCGAACGGCACTGGCATCAACATCCCGACCGACAACAAAACCGTCACCACGGACACCCGGCAGACCAGCCAGAGTCAGCTGTCCAAAACCGGTACGGAAGTCGCCGCGATCGCAGTGATCGTGGTCGTGCTTGCCGTGATCGGCGCGGTGGTCGTGATCGTAGTGCGTCGGCGTCGCTAGGCGGCGTTCCGGCCCCCGGACGTACAATCAAACAGATGCTGACATAGTCGACGATCATCGCGTGCGGTCGTGCACATCAGTGGTGGGCGATACGCGAATGACGGCGACGGGAATCACAGGGAGAAACCATGAGCGAGGGAACCACCATCCCGTTCTATGACGTGGATCGTACGTACGAGGACAATTATCGGTTCGGGCCGTTCGGCGCGTTCGCCGAAGTGCTCGGCGGCGATGCGAAGACCGGCGTGAGCGACGATCAGGTGAAGCGCGCGGTGGAATCCGGTGCTGGTGCGAACGTGAGCGCGGCCGGTGCGTGTGAGGATGGTGAGGATCAGGGAACCCCCGCGGAATCGTTCTTCGGCGTGCCCGTCGACCTGCCGTTTGGTATTCCCGCCGGCCCGCTGCTCAACGAGCGCTACACCACCGGCGCGTTCCGCATGGGCTTCGACCTGGCCGTGTACAAAACCGTGCGCTCGCGCGCGTGGGGCTGCAACCCGTTCCCGAACGTGCTCGCCGTGCACCCGACCGCCTCGGACGGCATTCTTTCGCCCGGCAGTGCCGAATGCGACGAGGGTGTGCTCGCCGATCATGAATTCGAAACCCCGATCTCCATTTCCAACTCGTTCGGCGTGCCCTCGCAGGACCCCGACGTGTGGCAGCCCGACATGCAGCGCGCCATGGAACGCGCCTGTCGCGGACAGTTGCTCGTCCCCAGTTTCCAAGGCTCCCGTGTGGACGGCATGACCGCCGAACAGTACGTGGCCGATCACGCCGTTACCGCGCGACTCGTACTCGAGACCGGAGCCAAGGTGATGGAGATGAACACCAGCTGCCCGAACGAGGGGCATAACCGACTGCTGTGCCACGCGCCCGATCAGGTCAGCACCATCTGCGAGGCCGTGAAGAACACGATCGGCGACGTGCCGCTTATCGTCAAACTCGCCTACCTGCCCAGCGACGATGATCTTGAATACATGGTCCGCGTGACCGCCGGACGCGGCCTGGTGCAGGGCTTCGCCACGATCAACACCATCTCCGCGAAGCTTGTCGACGCCAACGGCAACCAGGCACTGCCCGGTGCCGGACGTGATCGCAGCGGCGTGTGCGGTGCGGCGATCAAGCCCAGCGGACTCGATATGGTCCGTCGTCTCGCCGGACTGCGTGAACGCCTCGGTCTCGACTTTGGCATCGTGGGTGTGGGTGGCGTGACCGAGCCGGCCGACTACTTCGAATACCGTGCCGCCGGTGCGGATGCCGTGATGAGCGCCACCGGAGCCATGTGGAATCCGGATCTCGCGCAGCGCATCAAGCAGGTGCGATAGGCTCACCAGCCTCACCGTCGTTTGTGCATTCGTTTGTGCATCCCGCATGTATCCTATGTATCCCATTGGCATACAGTGCGGCATGGTCGACGCATGCCACAAGGGCGTGCCATGGGCGTGCGATCGGCCGGATGCCAAGGGGCACATGCTATGCCAGTGGCGATTTCACTGAGTCGCCACACCTGATATGGCAAACTAAGAGATAGTCTTTCCCCGGGAAAACGGAAGAAGCCGGCGGAAACCAGGAACCAGGAAGAATTTCCGACGACATCGAAGGAGCGGTTCGTGAATTCTGAGAATGATGTGTTGCGCGTAGTTGGTGGCAAGCCGCTGAACGGCAAGATCAAAGTGCGCGGAGCCAAGAACTTTGTCAGCAAGGCGATGGTCGCCGCGCTGCTCGCCCCGGGAGTCTCCGTGCTGAAGAACGTTCCCGAGATTCGCGACGTGCATGTGGTGTCCGATCTGCTGCGTCTGCACGGCGTGAACGTGGACGTGAACGGTGCCGACGGTGTCGTGACCATCGACGCATCCCACGTGGAGCTCGCCAATGTGGCCGACGTGGACACCCTGTCCGGCTCCTCCCGCATCCCGATTCTCTTCTCCGGTCCGCTGCTGCACCGTCTCGGTGAGGCGTTCATTCCCGCGCTCGGCGGATGCGCCATCGGCGGCCGACCCATCGACTTCCACCTCGCCACCCTGCGCAAGCTCGGCGCCACCGTCGACAAGGAGCACGAGGACGGCATCCACATCACCGCGCCCAACGGACTGCACGGTGCCAAGATCCACCTGCCCTACCCGTCCGTCGGCGCCACCGAGCAGACCCTGCTCGCCGCTGTGCTCGCCGAAGGCAAGACCGAACTCTCCGGTGCCGCCATCGAGCCCGAAATCATGGACCTCGTGTCCGTGCTGCAGAAGATGGGTGCCGTGATCTCCGTGGACGTGGACCGCACCTTCCGCATCGAAGGCGTCAAGGAGCTCAAGGGCTTCACCCACACCTCGCTCACCGACCGCATCGAGGCCGCGTCTTGGGCGTCGGCGGCGCTCGCCACCCACGGCGACATCTTCGTCAAGGGCGCGACCCAGCCCGAGATGATGACCTTCCTCAACGTGTTCCGCAAGATCGGCGGCGAATTCGACATTCAGGACGAGGGCATCCGCTTCTGGCATCCGGGTGGCGACCTCAAGCCCGTCGCCATCGAAACCGACGTGCACCCCGGCTTCATGACCGACTGGCAGCAGCCGCTCGTCGTGGCGCTCACTCAGGCCAAGGGCCTGTCGATCGTGCACGAAACCGTGTACGAGAACCGCTTCGGATTCACCAAGCCGCTCGTGCAGATGGGTGCCACCGTGCAGCTGTACCGCGAATGCCTCGGCTCCCTGCCGTGCCGCTTCCAGCAGCGCAACTACAAGCACTCGGCCGTGATCTTCGGACCCACCCCGCTCACCGGGCGCGACATCGACGTACCCGATCTGCGCGGTGGTTTCAGCCATCTGATCGCGGCTCTTGCGGCAGAAGGCCCCTCCACGGTGCGCGGCATCTCGCTGATCGACCGCGGTTACGCGGACTTCCGCGGAAAGCTAGCCGCCCTCGGGGCTGACTTCGAGTAAGGGGTCGAGTAAGGAGTTTCTTCTCGGAGGGGACTTCGGAAGGGGCTCTCGGAGGGGACTCCCTCTCGGAGGGGACTTCGGAAGGGGCTGAGGAAAGCTCTCAGGAAATCAGGGGAGCCGGAAGACGAGGTGTCTTCCGGCTCCCCTTGCGCATACGCGCGTAGGATGGCCCACACCTTGGGGCACAATGGAGCCTATGGTATCTCCCGGAAAGCCGTCACCTCGCTCCGCAGTCAAGCCGTTGAGCGATGAACAGGTGGCCAAACTGTCGCGCGCCCATCATCTCGTCAACCCGATGCATAACCATCCCACCGGGCCGCGGCTCGACAACGTAGCAGAAATCAACGCGCAGAATCCCAAGGCCACGCAACGACTGCTCAACGCCTGCGCGTGGGTGGTGCGATCCCGTTGCAAGCCCAAGGCGTGGGGACTGGAGAACGTGCCGGAGGAAGGCGTGTTCATCACCGCGTGCACGCACGTGACCCTGTTCGACGTGTTCATTCCCATGGCCGCCATGTTCTATCAGGGGCGGCGACCCCGATACATGGCCAAGGCCGAAATGGCCAGCTGGCCGATCATCGGCAAATGGTTCCAGCTCGTGGGCATGCAGCCCGTGCCGCGACGCAAGGGCGAGGCGCTCGCCATCGAGAACGAGTCGATCCGCATCCTCACCTCGGGGCGTCCGCTCACCATCTGGCCCGAGGGTACGCTCACGCGCGACCCGAAGAAATGGCCGATGAGCCTCAAGCCCGGCATGGCGTATATTGCGCTTGAGGCCTGCCGCAAGCTTGGGCACGAGATCCCGATCTTCCCGGCGGCCACGTGGGGTGCGGCGAGCATCAACCACTGGTGGCCGTGGCCTCGCAAGAACGTGGTCATGGGGTACGGTGCCGCCATCGACTACTCCGACCTGCTTGCGGATATGGATTCGTGGGGGAGCACCCCGCCCAAGGAGGCCGTGACCGAACTCACCCGGCGCGTACGTGTGCGGCTTGAGGAGATCGAAGCCGAAATCCGTGGCGAGGAGCCTCCAGCCGAAGGATATTGGGATTATCGCACCATGAAGCGCGTGCCGCGCGACTGACGGTGGTGGTTTAAGGTCCGGGAGCTTGAGGCTTAACGGTTGTTGATCGACGGCTGCATTTGTCTCGAGCATAGGTACAATTGCACTGTTTGTCCATTGGACATATCAGAGAGAACATCACGAATCCAATCCCTCGGAGACCCATGTCTTACTGGGCTTCGAAGCGGCCTGTGGATCGTAAGTTTCAACACCTGAAGGAATCTGAAGGAATAACAGTGGAATATTCGCTTATGACCAAGCTTGCCGCCGAGTTCTTCGGCACAGCAATCCTCATGATCTTCGGCAATGGTTCGGTGGCCAACACCGAGCTCAAGAACACCAAGGGTTATCACGCCGGCTGGCTGAACATCGCCATGGGCTATGGCTTCGGTGTGATGTTCCCTGTGCTGATGTTCGGCGCGGTTTCCGGCGCGCACATCAACCCGGCCATGACGATTGCGCAGGCGGTCAATGGCATGTTCCCGTGGAATGACGTCATTCCCTACATCATCGCCCAGCTGCTGGGTGCGGCCGTCGGTCAGCTCGTGGTGTTCGCGACCTACTACCCGCACTACCGTGACACCGAGGATCCCGAGGCCATCTTCGCCACCTTCTCCACCACCGATGCCGAGGGTTCCCGCTTCAACTACTTCCTCAACGAGTTCTTCGGCACGCTTGTGCTCGTGCTGGGTGCGCTGTGCTGCCTGCTGCTGCCGTGGGGTGCCAAGGATCTTGCCGCCGCTTCGATCGTGGTGGGCTTTATCGTGTGGGGTCTGGTCACCTCGCTCGGCGGCCCGACCGGCCCTGGTCTGAACCCGGCCCGTGACCTCATGCCGCGACTCCTGCACCAGCTCCTTCCGATCGCCCACAAGGGCGGCTCCCGTTGGAATGAGGCCTGGATTCCGGTGGTGGCCCCGATCGCCGGTGCCGTTGTGGGTGCCTTCCTCTTCAAGCTGTTCTTTGCCGCGTGATTCGCACGCATTGAAGATTTGAACTTGAATCGGCCTGACGCCACCCGGCGCCGGGCTTTTTCTTTTGGCGGTGGTTCACAAATCGGCGATACCGCGGAAAATGGGTGGAATAACTGAAAAGTTGTCCACAATTTCGGTCGCCTTGCCGGTGGCGTTGGCATGGAATGGGAGTGTCTCGGTAGGTGTGTGACTGGTCTTGGCTGCCAGTCGCGAGGTCGGCGGAAAGGGGCTCCCGCTGAGGGCCGCGTCGATCGAAGCAGTGACGACATGTGAAAAGACGGTTCCCCGCCTCGGTGCGTATCTGACGCACGTTTGTGACGAACCCGCAGCCAGGGACACGCTCCAGTGCACATTCGACGCACGGTGGAGACGAACCCGCAGTAGGGGACGCGCTTCGGTGCGTATCCGGCATCCATGTACGACGAACCCGCACCGAAGGGCGTGCTTCGCTGCGTATCCGACGGACATCCGAGACGAACCCGCAGTAGGAGACCCGATCCAGTGTGTATCCGACGCACGCATGCGACCAAGACCAGTTGCGCACTTACCGAGATACTCCCCATGGAATTGCAAGTGCGCGGTATCGATTGGAGCAGGGAGCAGGGACGCCCGATTCAGTCCGGCACCGCGGAGAAGAGTCGCCTCCTGCGATTCGGGTACACTCGGGGCGGAATATCGTGATGAAGGTGATGAAGAGAAGGGCGGAGCGCAATGACTGACGGCCGAATCGTTACCAATGACCCCCGGAATGGCTGGAACGGTCAGGGCGTGAACGCCGATGCTGAGACGACTTCGGGTCTTGTGCTTCGCTCCGGAAGTACCTCGGTCCCTGTGTCCCGCGCGGATCGCGGTGTACAGACGCCCGCTTCCGATGCCGGCATCGCCGGTGACTCCAGTAACGTCGATAACTCCAATACTGCCAATATTCCCGGTATCCCCGGTAGCTCCATTGCCCATGCATCCAAGACCGATGCGTCTAGGCTCCCGTCCATCGCCACCGCGCCGACACTGAGCAGCGGCGAAGCTTCAACCGCATGCCGTGTTGGCCGGTTGGCTCCGTCGCCTACCGGCCGCATGCATATCGGCAACGTGTACGCGGCGCTGGCCGCCTGGCTGAGCGTGCGAGCCGAGCGCCCGCATACCGCCGCAGACCCTAATCTCCCCAATCTCCCCAACCATTCCGGCATCCTCCGCCTGCGCATCGAGGACATCGACACCCCGCGCGTGCGCAAGGACGCCGACCGCTGGATCATGGACGACCTCCACTGGCTTGGTCTGGACTGGGACGGCGACCCCGTGTACCAGTCGGACCGCTTCGACCTGTACGATCAGGCGCTGCACGATCTATGCGACGCTGGACTCCTTTACCCCTGCTTCTGCTCGCGCGCGGAGATTCGCGCCGCGTCGGCACCGCAGGAGGGCGATGGATACGTGATCTACCCTGGCACCTGCGCCCGCTTGGATTCCAGCGAACGTGACCGGAGACTCGCGGAGGGACGCCGGCATTCCTGGCGCATTCACCTGCCGCAGGAACGGCTGGGCTTCGACGATGTGGTGTTTGGAGCTCAGGAATTCGATCTCGCCCGGCAGATCGGCGACACCGTGCTGCGCCGCTCCGACGGCCTGTACGCGTATCAGCTCGCCGTAGTGGTGGATGACCTGCTGATGGGTGTGAACGACGTGGTGCGTGGCCGTGATCTGCTGCGTTCCACCGCCTTGCAGCTGTGGATTCGCGACCGTCTGGCCGAGCGAGGCTGGCATCCGCAGCCGTCGATTGCCGCTGCAGCCTCAGTCGACGACGTGCATAACGTGCACAAATCTGGGGATAACCCCGCACCACTTCCCGCAATCCGGTTCGCACACCTGCCCCTGATCGACGACCCGAGCGGCAAGCGCCTAGCCAAACGCGACCGTGCGCTCGACCTCGGCGTGCTGCGCGAGGAAGGTGTGACCCCGGAATCGGTGATCGGCTACTGCGCATGGCTGCTTCGTCTGCGCAATACCCCCGAACCGATCAGTGCCCACGATCTGCTCAAAGACTTTTCCTGGGACCCGTTGCGCGCCGATCATACCGATCGCGCCTGCGATCCGACCGCGTTATTCGCCTGATCCGAACCCGCGAATTGCCGTATTCCCAATACGGGGGTACGCCAAAGACCGTGGCGGCGTTAGGATTATTGCGTTGTGCCACGTGGTTTGGCGATGTTGCGATTTCGTGTTGATGCCGATGCCGCCACGCCACTGACGCGAGGGGTTGCGAATGACTCGATCGAGGCGGACGGTGGAATCGGAACGCGGCTAACGTGAATCTATGGATGGGAGTCGGTATGTTCGGTGGTCGTTCCTCTCGACATGGGAAATCCGGTAGGGGACGGCATGCGGGTGCGGCAGCGCAGTCTGCTCGACTCGGTCAGGCCTCTCAACCCGCCCAGGTCGCCCGGACCGCTCGTTCCTCCCGGCATGCCCGCCCAACCCAGTCCTCCCAACCCACATCCGCAGCCCCGACCTCCACCGCTTCCTCGACTCTCTGGACCCCCACCCCGTTCGCCGAGGCAACCGACATCACCGACCTCGTAACCAATCAGCGTCGCCTGCGCCGCAACCTCATCATCATGCGCGTGATCACCGCGCTGCTGCTCATTGCCGCCGTATGCGTGGCCGGATTCCCCGTGGCCCTGCAATACCAGTCGTCCCAGCGTTTGGCGCAGACATCGAACAACGCCCAGAATCAGGTGGCGAACTGGCCGTACCCCAAGGCCGAAGAGGCGCTCAAAGCGGCCCGCGCCTACAACAAACGCCTCGCCGCATCCGGTCAGCCGGTGCTGGGCGAGGCCATCGACCCGTTCGCCGCTGCGGCCGGCGGCTCAAAGGCGAGCGACGAGGATTCCGCTTCGTCGAAAGACAAGGAATACCAGTCCCTGCTCGACTCCGGAAACGGCGTGATGGGCACGATCCGCATCCCCAAGGTGTCGATCGACCTGCCGATCTACCACGGCACTTCGGAGAAGGCGCTCGCGTCGGGTGCCGGCCACCTGTATGGTTCGAGCCTGCCCGTGGGCGGTGAATCCACGCATTCGGTGATTACCGGGCATCGCGGCCTGGTGGAGGCGATGATGTTCACTCGTCTGGACGAGATGAAGGAGGGGGACTTCTTCTACATCGAAGTGATGGGCGAGACGTTGGGATACAAGGTGGATCGCATCACCGTGATCGAACCGAACGACACTTCGCAGTTGAAGATCGTGCCGGGCGAGGACCGCGTGACGCTGATGACGTGCACGCCGTACGGCGTGAACACGCATCGTCTGCTCGTGTCCGGACATCGCGTGGCGATTCCTGTGCCGGCCCCCGACCCGAGTGACCTGCATGACGGCCGGACCGCGGGAATCGTGACCGGCGTGACCATACTCGCGGTGGGCTGGTTCGCAGTGGCGCTGCTGCGTCGATTGCGTCGCATGCCGTGGCGGTCCATGCACCACGCCGGTGAGTGGCCGCATCGCTGGTAGCACGCGATCGATTCGGCATCGATCGTCGATCATTGACGATGCGGCGACTGATTCTTGATTTACGATCCAGTGGACGTTCTGATCCAGTGGCGTCCTGACGGCTGCCCAATAGACGCTAATGGACGTCGTATGGCAAGATTCCTCATGCGTTGCATGGCATGTTCCGCCGTGAGTGCGGCCCCCGATTGTTGCGGTGAGATGAATTTTGGGGCTTTTCTGAGACTTTTCCCCAACTCGGGGGCACAGGTGTGAAGCACATTTTCCAAGCGGTCACCATCGTGCCAATGGGGGTACGACACGAAAACTGGTGGGCGTTAAAGGGGGGTCGTGGGGTAGGGGGCTTCCGTCTACAGTGCGGTTCTGTTGGCACTGTTATGCGGCGTGGACATGCGTAGGGGTGCGTGGCATTGCTGCAATCTCGCGCTCGGCAAAAGCGCAGGAAGAAGACATGACGAGAATGAAGAAGAACAAGAAGCCCGGAAGGGTAGGGGGAGCAGGCGCTCGCCTCGTGGCGGTGGCGTCCGCCGTGGCGATGTTCCTCGCCGTGGCAGTGGGCGGTTCCGCCATCGCCGCCACGCCGACCAACTCCGCATCGCCGTCCGAGATCACGAAGACGGCTGTTCCCAAGACTGTCGCGACGAACGATGGAGTGTCTCTGGGCGTTCCGCAACATACGAAGATCGTGAACGCGCCGGACAAGGATGGCAAGTACACCGTTTCCTTGAACGTGACCGGTGCCGTCGACAGCTCCACATCCACCACGTCCAAGCCGCTCGACATCGTGCTCGTGCTCGATGAGTCGGGCTCCATGGAGAACTCGATCAGTTACTCGGACAGGACCACCAAACAGCAGGCGTTGGTGACTGCGGTCGATTCCTTCCTTGATATGACGGCGAAAGCTAACGAGCAGTTGCCGGCGAACGCCGAGAAACATCAGGTGTCGTTGGTGAAGTTCGCCAGTGATAAGAGCGATCAAATAGGTAATGACACGAATTGGCGGGGGTACAACTACTCGCAGATCGTCAGTGGCTTCACCACCGATTTCAATGGTCTGAGGAATACCGTAGGTCAGTTGAAGCCCTCGGGTGCTACTCGTGCGGATTACGGTCTGCAGAAGGCCCAGGATGTGTTGCGTAACAAGCGTGCGGACGCGAAGCAGGTCGTCCTGTTCTTCACGGATGGCGTGCCGACCTCTCAGAGAGATTTTGATAATCAGGTCGCCAGTGATGCAATAACCGCGGCTAGGGAGATGAAGCAGGCCGGCACCGACATCTACAGCGTCGGTGTAGTGGATGGAGCCGATCCGGGCAATACCACCGATAAGAGCGTTAACTCGTTCCTGAATGCCGTGTCGAGCAACTATCCCAACGCAACATTGACTAAAGACAACTGGAATCGCTGGAACTGGAACCTCGGTCAGGGCGGCAATCAGGGCTATTATCAGTCCGCGTCCTCCGCTGAGGAACTGAAGAGCGTATTCGACAAGATTCAGCAGCAGATCACGACCACGGTGCTGTATCAGGGCGTCCGCATCGAAGATGCGCTGTCCAAGGACAATTGGGTGACGTTCACGGGCGCAAACAATGCTCCCGAATTCACCTACAGCAAGACCGTCAACGGCAAGACGACGGACTACACGCCAGACAATAAGGCCACGGTCGATGGCAACGGCAAGATCGTCTGGTATCCGGAAGGCCAGAACGGTCAGCTTGAAGCCGGCACCACTTACACGGTGAACTTCACGGTGAAGACAACCCAGAAGGCATACGATGCCGCAGCCGCTAACCACAAGGACGACTCCGCCGCGACTGGCAACAACAACTTCTACACGAACGACAACGACACCGCCAAGGTCTTCTACAAGACGGTGACGTCGGTCAACGGTCAGCCGACCGTGAGCGACGAGAACAACACGCCGTACAACAAGCCGCTGATCACGTTGCCGACCTCGACCATCATCGTGACCAAGACCTGGGCAGACGGCAACGAGCAGCACGGTTCGGATGCCGTAACCGTGCATCTGAAGCAGGACGGCAAGAACTACGGCGATGCAGTCACGCTGAACGCGGCCGATGAATGGAGGCACGACTTCACGGTTCCGGCCGGCCCCGATGGCCATCAGTACACAGTGACCGAACAGTCGGTGGACGGTTACGACTCCTCCGTGTCGGTGTCAGTGTCCACCGCGCCGTCCAGCGCCGACAACGGCGTGATCACGCTCAAGGGACTGGATGAGCAGAAGGGCGCCGCGGCCATCACTAACACCGCGTCGTCGGTGATGCTGCCTGCCGCCGATCTCAAGGTGACCAAGCAGGTCAAAGGCCATGCCGCGGCCAACGATTTCGGCTCCACCCTTGCTTGTGAAACGACGAACGACCAGAACGCCGGATCCTGCAAGAACGTGAGCGGACTGGACAGCAACGGCCAGTTGCGCGCGACCGTGTCTAAGGACGTGCTCGCTAAGTCCAATGACTCCGCGGAAGCGTCCTTCGGCACCACCAACCAGAATCTGAAGTTCAAGGTGCCGTCGGGCAGCGCGAACGAGGTCGTGTACACGTTCAAGATCACCGAAAACGGTGCCGACAATGCACCTGCCGGCTGGCAGTACGACACCGCCGAACACATCGTGACCGTGACCGTGGCCAAGAACGCCGATGGCAAGTGGGCCGCAACCGTCTCCGGTAACAATCCGAAGTTCGTAAACCGCTACGTGGCTGTGGCTGCGCTGCCGTTGACCGGTGGGACCACCGGTCGGGCGTGGATGGTGGCGGCTGGCGTGCTGCTGGCGCTGGCCGGTGGTGCGGGCTATGTGGCGTGGCGTCGTTGCATGACGGTCTGAACTGTCCCTGAAATCCAGAAAATTTGCGGTCGCGGAAGGTGTGAGTCTTCCGCCTCCGCGACCCATAACAAATATCAAGTAAAGGAAAGAGAGGGTTTTCTCATGAAGTTGAGGAAGCTTTTCGCGGGAGTCGCCGCAGCGGCGACCCTGCTTGGTGGCATGGCGTTCGGTGCCGCCACCGCCAGCGCGGCTGAAGTCGTCAACGACAACGCCACGTTCACGTTCACCGCTGAGAACGCCGAGCAGCTGACCGGCCGCAATGTCACCGCCTACAAGATCGGTGACTACGTGAAGTACGGTTCCGACGCGAACACCGCCTACGGTGTACAGACCGTCGCCGACAACGCCGAGGCCGTTAAGACCGCGCTCGAGGCCGCCGGACAGAAGAACGTCCAGCCCGATTACCTGGCCAACGCGCTCTCCGCCGGAGTCCTTGACGTCTCCGCCACCCGTCCATGGGCCGACGGCACTACCCGCAAGTTCGCCGACAACCTCGCCAAGGCTCAGCTCGCCGGCGGCCAGACCGTCAACCTGAGCGCCGCCACTAAGGTCAACGACGCCACCGGTGACGCCACCTACGCCGCCACCGTGAGCCTGCCGGCCGGCATCTACGTGTTCCTGGACAACACCGCCGCGACCGGTGAGATCACCAAGGCCGTGCCGATGATCGTCGCCTCCGGCACCGTCACCAAGGATGGCGTGCTGACCGAGCCGACCGCCGCCGCCACCGTGAACTTCAAGAACTCGAAGAACGAGGACAAGACCAAGACCGCCGACAAGACCAGCGTCTCCGTGGGCGGCTCCATCGAGTACACCCTGAAGGGCAAGGTCGCCAACCCGGCACCTGCCTCCTTCGTGTTCACCGATAAGCCGGGCAAGGGCCTGACCGTCGCCGCCAACACCAAGTTCACCGTGACCGCCGACGGCGAGGACGTTCCCGCCTCCGACTACACCGTCGCCGGCCTCGAGGCCGGCCTGCAGGGCGACGGTGCCAAGACCTTCACCATCACGCTGAACACCCCGGCCGCATACGCCGGTAAGACCATCGTGGTGAAGTACTCCGCCACCGTGAACGCCGATGCCGCCAACCAGGACGGCGTCGTCAACGAGCTGCTGGGCAACAACGACAAGTACACCCAGACCAAGGTCTCCCTGTACAAGTTCAGCTTCGACAAGAAGGACGCCGCTGGCAGCGCAGTCGAGGGCGCCAAATTCGAACTGTCCGTCGCCAAGGACCAGACCGGCAAGCTGCCGACCGTCGGCACCACCGCCACCTCCGGCGACAACGGCAAGGTGACCTTCTCCGGTCTCGCCGCCGGCACCTACACCGTGACCGAGACCAAGGCCGCCGACGGCTACCTGCAGTCCGCCAACAACAAGGTCGTCTTCACCGTGACCATCGCCGAGAACGGCGCCGTCACCTTCGACAAGACCATCACCTCCGATCCGTTCGGCCTGGTGACCCTGAATGAGAAGAAGACCACCGCCACCGTGACCAACGTGAAGAACGTCACCGAACTGCCGAAGACCGGTGCCGCCGGCATCGCCATGTTCGTGGCTCTGGGCGTGGTTCTGGCCGGTGCCGCCGCAACGGTGTACGCCAAGTCCCGTCGCACCAGCGCCGCGCTGCACGCCTGATCGCACGCTGCACGCCTGATCATGAACTGATCAGAACACTGGTGCGATAACCATCTCGAGGGGCTGGGGCTGAACTGATCGTTTGGCTCCGGCCCCTCCCATATCCAGCGACCATATCCATGGATATGCGTATGAACACCAGAGACGCATCCTTGGATCCTTTGACAATACTGACATATCCATTTGGCGGCACGATCGTCAACTCTCCGTCCCCGATTCCCACCTCCCGTCTGCCGACCGGTTTCGCGCTAGGGGAGGATGTCGAGAATGGGGTCGGGGGGGGGGTATATTTAAAGATCTCGATAACATATGGGACGGCGCAGTGAGGCCGTGCCCACATGCCTTTCTTTTCTGACGCGGACCAGCCGTGTCGACATCGCTCCCCGGCGCATGCCCGCGTCCATTTCAACACCGTCATCAGTGACGGATCGGTGCGCGTGGGCGTTTTTTCGTGGCACTGAAGCCGCTGCTGAGACAAACCACGAAGGGGAAACTCATGAGAACCGGGGAATTCACCCAGGAGGAAATCACCTATCTGCGGTCATTACGGGCTGTGGCGCGTGTGTCGAACGGTCGCATCCGCTACACCGAGGAATTCAAACGCGAATGCATGCGCCGGTACGCGGCGGGTGAGTCGCCGGCCCGTATCTTCCGCGATGCCGGACTCGATTCGGCACTGATCGGATACAAGCGCATCGAACGTTGCATCTCGCGCTGGCGCGGCATCGAAGCCGAGGCGGATAACACGTCGCCGAACAAGAGCGGTGTCAATGGTGTCAATGGCGGCAATGGTACCGCCGACGGCCACCATGACCAATCCGACGACGACTATGACAACGAAGCATTCTCGCCACGTCTCGTCGTGCGTTCTGGACGTCGCGATCTGCGCGATCTGCTGATCGCACAACAGGTGCGTCGCATCGCCGAACTCGAGCGTGAGGTGACCGAGCTCAAGGCCGAAGTGGAGGTCACCATCGATCACGGCGATTCCGCAGAGGATGCGGACGGCGTGGTCGGTGCGTTTGGCGAGAATGGCGTGGTCAGCGAGATCGGTGAAACCACGAATCGAATTTCTCGGGGGGGGGGCTTCGATGGGCGATCGCAATCGGCATTCTATCGATGCCGCTGCGTAACCTGTTTGGCGACGTTCCGTTGCCGGTCGTTGTGCATCCGTCGGTATGCGTCCGGAGTCGGTCGGCCTCGGGCCCAGACGGTTCCCGTATCCGTCCGACGTCCGAAATCGGTCGGATCCGCGAGCGCGGCACGATATACAGCGGTGTCGCAAAGCGTACTAGCATAGCGTGCAGTGGTTCCGCCGCCTGTGCGCGATCGTGAATGATTGTGAATGATCGTGAAATTCAGGCTCGGAACGGTTTGCGTGGCATACGGAAGGGAAACGGACGACGATGGTCGCATACATGGATCACAAGGATCTGGCCAATGATACGATCGATGATGCACGACGACAGGAGATCGTCGACGGTGTGCATCGCGTGCTCGATGGCATCGCCGCCGCGGAGTCCGATGCTGGACACGCAGCCGGTTCCGTGCGACTGCTCGCCGCCACCAAGACGCGTGACGTCGGTGAGATCATGGCTGCGATCGATGCCGGCGTGCGCATGATCGGCGAAAACCGCCCGCAGGAGATCGAGGTCAAGGCTCCCGGACTGGTACGGCAGTGCGCCGTCCGCGGATTCGCGCTCGGCGAGGCGGCAAACGACGGCACCGATGATGCGCAGGCCGCTGCCGCCGCGGTGGCGAATGCTGGGGCGGCTGACGCCGCTTCGGGATCCACTGCTTCGGTTCCTGCCGCGCTCGCCCCGTTGCCGTTCCATCTGATCGGCCAGCTGCAGTCCAACAAGATCAACAAGGTGTTGCCTCACGTCACCACCATCGAATCCGTGGACAATCTCGCCCTTGCGCAGAAGATCGCCAAGCGTGCCGAGGCTCGTGGACTCACCGTGGGAGTGCTGCTTGAGGTCAACGAATCCGGCGAGGAGAGCAAATCCGGATGCGAGCCGGCCGAGGCCGCCGATCTTGCCGCGCAGATCGCCGAACTCAAGGGACTGCATCTCGAAGGTCTAATGACGATCGGCGCGCATGTGCCCGACGAGGCCGTGATCCGCCGTGGATTTGCCCATCTGCGCGAAACGCGTGACGCGTTGCTGGCATCCGGCGTCCCGGTGCTCGCCGACTGCCGTGAGCTGTCGATGGGCATGACGCACGACATGGCGATCGCCATCAGTGAGGGGTCCACCATCGTGCGCGTGGGTACTGCCATCTTCGGCGAGCGCGCGTTCATCTGACGGTTGTGGTGGTTTGACGGTTTGGCGGCCTGACGGTTTGGCGGGCTGACTGTCTGCCTGGCTATCTGGTTGCCTGACGGTCTGTCCTACTGCTGTAGTTCCGCGTTGAGGACCGGGCCGTCATGCTCGGATCCCGGACGCGCTGTCCGTATCCGTCGCATGCCGTCGTATGTCATCGTTCCGATACATGGATTCGCTGTCCATGATTCGACGGATGTTTTCGCTTGCCGTACCGGTACGATTTCGGGACGTGACACGCCGTCAAACGGGTGTAATACGTACGTCTTGAACGGATTAAAGGAGTAGGGAAACATCGTATTGCAGACCCCGACGGACACCTTCTGTTCCGGTCATCGATGCGGATGATCGATATGCGAATTCCGCAAAAACACGACGGTAATATACATTTTTTCCATCGTTTGTCGTTTTTTATGCAAAACGGGGGTATAACTGACAATTAAGGAATCGTCTGTGTGTGGTATGTATCGGATGAATTCCCGATGGATGCTGCCGAATGAGACGTGCAGTGGTAGCTAATACGGTAGCGGATGAATTGGCAGGATGCCGGCCCTTGCCGCTTTTGCGGTGGGGGGGGGGGTGATGTTGTCGCAGGGGAAGTTGTTGGTCCCCATATCGAACAGGAGGGGCGTGATGGAACGTAAGAAGTTCACGCGCAAGCAAGCGGCGTATCTGCGTTCGCTGCCGGCCGTGGAACGAGTGGTTGATGGTCGTGTCACCTACTCCGAATCGTTCAAACGCCATTGCATGCGGAGGTACGCTGCGGGTGAGTCCCCCGCGGTGATCTTCCGCGAGGCCGGGCTCGACTCCAGCGTGATCGGATACAAGCGCATCGAACGATGCATTGCACGCTGGCGCAAGACCGTCATGCCGTCCATGAAGGAGTCCGGCGAGCTCACTCCGGAAACCATCGCCGAAGAGGCGTCCGGCGTGGTGAATCCTGAATCCGAGCCGTTCCGCATGTCGTATGAGAAACTGCTGGAGCGGCAGATCAATCGCATCGACGAGCTCGAACATGAACTGAGCTCCCTGCGTCGTCAGCTCATCCGTCAGCAGAAGCAGATGTTCGCCGAGTTCGATCGGGATGCGCATGAACGTGGGGACGCATCGATGGGGCAGTTCCGTGGGGATGATGGAGATGATGCTGAAATCGCTGATAGGGGTTCGGCTCCAGCGGCATCGGGTGCCATGCGTTCGTCTGCGTTGTCACTCTCAGGATCGGCAGAAGCATCTGCCTCCTCGTCGATCTCGCCGTTGGGTTCCCGTTCGATGCCGCTCGACTCGATCATCTTCTCCGCTTGACGGCGTAACCGTCAACGGCGGCATACACTGGACTCATGAGAATCGCACGTTTTTCCCTCAATGACAAGGTCCGCTACGCATTCGTGCAGACCGACCAGAACGACGGCAAGGACTACCTGGTGGCCCTCGACGGATTCCCGCTCGGCCCCCAGGAGGTCAAGCCCACCGGCGAACGCTACGCCGTGGATTCCGACGGCATCCGTCTGCTTGCCCCCGTCATCCCGTCCAAGGTGTTCGGCCTGGCCAAGAACTATCAGGCGCACACCGAATTCATGGCCAACAAGGGCCTGTCCGACATCAAGGTTGCTCCCGAGGAGATGGTGATCTTCACCAAGCCGTCCACCTCCGTGATCGGTCCCGACGATCCGATCGTGATCCCCAGCTTCTCCAACGATATGAACTACGAGCCCGAAGTGGCCGTGGTCATCGGCCGCATCGCCAAGAACGTGCCCGTCGAAAAGGCCATGGACTACGTGCTCGGCTACACCTGCGTGAACGACGTGACGCTGCGCGACGTGCAGGGCTTCGACCCCATGTGGACCCGCGCCAAGGGCTTCGACACCTCCTGCCCGCTCGGACCGTGGATCCAGACCGATCTCGACTGGTCCGACACGCACATCGGATTCAGCCTCAACGGAGAAGTGGTTCCGGAAGCCGCCGGAACCACCGCCGGGCTGATCCACTCCATCCCCGCCCAGATCGCGGCGATCTCCCAGTTCTCCACGCTGCTGCCCGGCGACGTGATCCTCACGGGTACGCCCAACGCGTCCGGCACGCTGCGTCCCGGCGACGAGGCCATCGTGCACGTCGAGGGCATCGGCGATCTGCGCAACGTGGTGGTTCGCGGCTAGGAGGCTGAAGGTGCCTGAGGCGCCGCGTGAGGTGCTTGATGCACCGCGAGGTACTGAAGGTATTGATGACTGTCTGACGGTGCCTATCTTCGAGTTCTGTGCGGATTCGGCACTGGTGCGGACATCAATCGTCGAGTTCTGTGCGTTCCGAATGGAGAATCACGAGTATGAGGATTGGAATTCCAAGGCTTGTACTTCGCGAATCCGACCTAGAGCGCACAGAACTCGAAGATAGGTGTCCGCAAGGCCTGACAATCCGCACAGAACTCGCAGATAGTGGCGCATCGGTGTCGTAGACGGGCCCGGGATGAGCGCGAGAACGCTGGTTCAGCGTTCTTTCAGCTTTCATGGCAACCTTTACAAGCGTTTTGTTCAGTAATGCGGAGGCGGATCGACCGGTTCTTCAAGAAAACGGCGGTTAACTAAGAAATGTCAGCGGATGATACCGATGACGACCACCGATCGGGGTGATCAACCTCACACAGCCTCCCGATCCGTGATCCTAACTGAATACGCATAACTTCAACCTCATAATTGAACCTTCTTCCTCTCTTCCTCTTCGCCCCGGCGGTCTTCTTCCTCCCGCCGGGGTTTCCTTGTATCCAGTTATCGTTTTCATTGCCTGGTATTCATGTATTCACGCGTCCTAGGCGGGCAGAGGGGAGTGTTGTCCTCGTGTCCTCGTGTGCCGTCGGCGTGCTGGCGGTTGGTTTGGGTGCCTCGGCTGCCCTTTTCCGGCTTTCGAAAAACCCGGCCTGCAAAGTCAAGCGCCTCGGCGCATTGATGCCCGAATCGGTGATCACAACCCGACACGTCAAACCGGAGAACGCCTTCCCCTGAATGTAAGGCACACTGTTCCTTACTGAACCGTGCATGTGCATTCATCGTGGAAACCACGACTGTACGGACCTGCCACAATGCCGGACGATCGTTGGGATATCGCCGTCCCGCGGGATTCCACGGCCGCGACATGTCGCCATCTTCGCCATATAATCGTTACGCTTCACGCCAATGTGTGGCAAACCGGACTGAACTTGGATCGGCTCGAATCGCGGTCGCCACCAGTCCGGGGGCATTAGGCGTACGGGAATCGGATCCTCCATATCGTTCTCTGTCCTGTTCCCGTAGGCATTCCCAGAGAACGATATCTGAGGAAGAACTAGGGAATCATCATGACGAATCGTTTCATGGAACGCTTTGGCGGCATGCTGCGCAAGGGCGTGGCCGTGGTCGCCGCACTCGGACTCGCAGGCACGCTCGCCGCATGCGGATCGTCCAACGACGCCAGCGGCAACAGCAGCAGCGCCAGCGGACTGAAGAAAGTGACCTTCATGCTCTCCTGGGCGCCCGACACCAACCACATCGGTGTGTATGTGGCCAAGAACAAGGGCTACTTCAAGGACGCCGGACTCGACGTCGACATCGTGGCCGTGGCGCAGGCCGGCGCCGAACAGGCCGTGAACAACGGCACCGCAGACTTCGCGCTGTCGAACATGACCAACACCGCCGACTACAGCCTCAAGGGCGCCAAGATCAAGCAGGTCATGCAGGTCCAGCAGAAACCCAGCGCCATCTGGTGCGCGCTCGCCAGCAACACCGAGATCAAGTCCCCCAAGGATCTTGACGGCAAGACCTTCGCCACGTTCGGCTCCAACGAATCCGACGCCGTGGTGCGCCGCATGATCCAGTTCGACGGCGGCAAGGGCGAGTTCGACAAGGTGACCGCCGGCACCAACACGTTCCAGACGCTCAGCTCGGGCAAGGCCGATTTCGGCGGCTTCTACGCCACCTGGGAGGGTGTGCAGGCCGACATGTACGGTCCGAAGCTCAACTGCTTCACCGAGCCCGACTACGGCGTGCCCGGCAACGCCGACTCCATCGGCATCATCACCAGCGACAAGACCATCCAGAACGATCCCGAACTGGTGAAGAAGTTCGTGCAGGCTTCGCAGAAGGGCTACGAGTACGCGTACGAGAACCCGGACGACGCCGCGAAGATCCTCGTCACGGAGGCGCCCGACGCCAACCTCAAGGAGGACTTCGTCAAGAAGAGCATGCAGGTGATCGTCGACGGCCAGTACTGGGGTGATCCGGCCAAGATCAAGTCCGGTGAGTTCGTGCTCGGCACCAACGATTTCGTGGAGACACAGAAGTACTTCGACTTCCTCGCCGAGGCCCACACCTACACCGACAGCAACGGCAACACGGTCGACACCACGCCGCAGGCCAAGGACGTGGCGACGAACGACTTCCTGGGTAAGTAGTCACGGCTCGCGGGCTCGCGGCGTGCGGTCGGCTCCGGTCGCGCGTCACACGGTCCGGCTTGCATCACATGGTCCGGGCGGTCCACGTGATACCGTTTTAAAAACGTTGAAATTGCAACGTTTCTAGGCGTGTGTCACGTGGGCCGCCCGGACCATGTGACGTTGTAGGGGCATAAGGAGGAATGACATGGCGGATGGACTCGGGGGCGACGCGGGTAGCGGTACGACACGCATCGTGCTGGATGTGGACACCGGTATCGATGACACGCTGGCGATCGCGTATCTGTTGGGCTCTCCGAACGTGGACCTGCTCGGCGTGATCGGCGTGTATGGCAACGTGACCGCCGAGACCGCCGTGCGGAACACCCGCGATGTGCTGCGACTGTTCGGTCGGCCCGATGTGCCGGTATTGCATGGCATGCCGCGTCCGTCGTGGGCCGACTGCTTCGAGGTGGACGAGGGGTGCGCCCGATTCCATGGTGGCAATGGCCTAGGTAATGTGAACCCCGCGGAGTATGCGGATCGTGATGGAAGTGGTGTTGACGCCGGTGCCGATGCCGGTGTAGCTGGTACGGGGGGCGTCCTCGGCGGAGATGCCGGTATTGGTGTCGGTCCAGATGAAGATGCCGATGCCGACGATGTCGTAAACGGCGGCGTTGACGGCGCCCATGGGGCGAACCTTGCCAGTGTGATTGCTGAAGCTGAAGTCTGCGATTCGTTTGCGGCCATCAAGGGAGATACCGTCACTCCCGATACCGACGGTGCTGTCGTCGATACCGATGCCGCCGCTGAAGCTCATACCTTTGCCGCGTCCGGCCGGGTGAAGTCGGTCGGTGGGTATCGTGCCGATGCCGAGGCGGATCTGGAGGAGGTCGTTGCCGCCGAGCGGGCCGTGCGCAGGGCCGAATCCGAAGGCGTGAGATTCATCATCGACGCCGTGCGCCGATATGGTCGCGATGTAATCGTCCTCGCCACCGGTCCGCTGACCGATGTGGCCGCCGCGATCGACGCCGCCCCGTACATCGTCGACCATCTCCGTGTGGTGATGATGGGCGGCACGCTCACCCAGGAAGGCAACTGCTACGACCTGGTGTGCGAGACGAACATCATCCAGGACCCGGAGGCGGCGAACCGCGTGTTCCGCTCCGGCGCCGATGTGACGATGGTCGGTCTCGACGTGACCCATCAGTGCCTGCTCACCCGCGCCGATGCGCAGTCCTGGCGCGATACCGGCACGGCCCGTGGCCGGTTCCTCGCCGACATGGTGGAGTTCTATATCAATGCGAACGAGGATGCCGATCCCATGTTCCTCGCCGGCAGTCCGCTGCATGATCCGCTGGCGGCGGCCGTGGCGCTCGACCCCTCGCTGGTCAGCTGCTTCGACGTCAACATGATGGTGGAGACTCGCACCGGTGACGGCTACGGCTTCCGCGGCCGTACGATCGGCGATCCGACCCGTCTGCGCACTCCGCGCAAAACCGCGCATGTGGCGCTCGGCGTGGACGCGGATCGCTTCGTGTCGCAATTCCGCGACCGCATGGCCTCGCTCTGCCGCTGAACGACTCGCGACGCGGTCGCCGTACGTGTCCGTCCGCGATTCACACACCGGGGAGAAGGGCGTGCGCCACGGTCATGGCGATCAGACCGATCACGGCGGTGACAGTGAGCGAGAATCCGGCGAGCTTGGCGTTGCCGGTGAGCGAATCGGTGAACTTGGTCGAGAAGATCGTGATCGGGGAGAACGCGGCCAGCACCAGAATCTCGCGGATGCGCATGTCGAACGGCATGATGTACCAGGCCGCCAGCGCGATCACCGCGCTGAACGCCGCACGCCACACGATCACCTTGAGCAGTTCGACGCGATCCTTGCGCTCGGCCGGAATCTCCATCATCAGCCCGATCATGGCCATGGACATGAACGCATTGGCGTTGGCGAACGGCGTGATGAGCGTGACGACCGGCTCGGGGATGGTGATGTGCGCGAACATGAACACCAGCATGAGCATGTAGATGTCGAACGATATCGATCCGAGGAAGTCGTGAGCGATGCCGCGCAGCCGCAGCGAAAGCGGCAGCGCCTTGAAGTTCCCGTCCATGTGCAGCAGCGTGCGGGTGATGGTCAGCGCGCCCGCCGTGGCCACCATGGCGTTGCCGATATCCATCATGATCACGGGCAGACCGGCGGACGGCCCCATGAACGTCTGGATGACCGGCAGGCAGAACGCGCCGAGATTGAGGCCGCTGGCGTTGAGCATCTGGAACGCGCGGTAAGGCTTTTCGTCGCCGTGCGATCCGAAGTACACGATGAAGAGTGGCACAAGACAGCATATGAATCCGAACAGCACGATCCACAGCATGTGCATGTCGTGCTTGTTGGTGGCGAAGGAGAGGATGATGGCGCATGGCAGCGTCATGTTGAAGACGAGTCCCTGCGCCACCTTGTAGTCGCGCGGGCCGAAGACGTGCAGATGCTTGAGTGCGTAGGCGCCGACGATGACCAGCAGCAGCGCTCCCGATTTGAAGATCATGATGACTTCTGACTTTGTTCCTGATGTTCTTGTTCGCTCGGATACGAGTGACGGTATTCCGACTATTCCGTATGGTCCGTATGCCCGTGGTGTCCGTATTGCCTTTCCTGCGTCAGATTCCCCGACGGCGTGACCGGCATGACGGAAGATGCGACGAGCTCGAGTATAGGAATCGCGTGTTGCGCTCGCCTTCCGGGGCCGGATGGTGGAATGAAATCACTGTTTTTAAAAACTTGAGTCGGCGTGGCTCAAGTTTTGGGAATAATATGAATGCGGCACCGGTTGTTCGTATCAGACAACGACTTCAACCGAAGGCGACGCCCGGTGCGCCGCCAACATGATTACGGAGGGAACATCATGGAACAGAACTTCACAAGGATGGCGCAGGAGGCCATCGGAGATGCCATTCAGAGCGCTTCTGCAGCCGGCAATGCGCAGGTGGAGACCCTGCACCTGCTTGACGCGCTGCTGCGTCAGCAGAACGGCGTGGTGCCCGGACTCGTGCAGGCCGCCGGCGGCGACGTGCAGACGATCGGTGCCGCGACTCGCAACGCGCTGGTGAAACTGCCGAGCGCAAGCGGCTCGAGCACCTCGCAGCCGCAGGCCAGCCGTCAGCTGACCACGGCGATCGCCCAGGCCGAAAAGGAAATGAAGGAGATGGGCGACGAATACGTGTCGACCGAGCACCTGCTCATCGGCATCGCCGCATCCGCTCCGAACGAATCCGCTGAGATCCTGAAGAACGCCGGTGTGACGCCCGAGGCGCTGCGCAAGGCCGTGCCGTCGATCCGCGGCGGCCGCAAGGTCGACAGCCCGGATGCCGAAGGCAGCTACAAGGCGCTGGAGAAGTACTCCACCGACCTGACCGCCCGCGCCAAGGACGGCAAGCTCGACCCGGTGATCGGGCGTGATCAGGAGATCCGCCGTGTGATCCAGATCCTGAGCCGTCGTACCAAGAACAACCCGGTGCTGATCGGCGAGCCCGGCGTCGGCAAGACCGCCGTCGTCGAAGGACTGGCCCAGCGCATCGTGGCAGGTGACGTGCCCACCACGCTGCAGAACAAGAAGCTCATCAGCCTCGACATGGGCTCGATGGTGGCCGGCAGCAAGTACCGTGGCGAATTCGAGGAACGCCTGAAGGCAGTGCTCGACGAGATCAAGAACGCCGACGGTCAGATCATCACGTTCATCGACGAGATCCACACGATCGTGGGTGCCGGCGCGGCCGAAGGCTCCATGGACGCGGGCAACATGCTCAAGCCTATGCTGGCCCGTGGCGAGCTTCGCCTGATCGGCGCGACCACGCTCGACGAATACCGCGAGAACATCGAGAAGGACCCCGCTCTGGAGCGCAGGTTCCAGCAGGTGTACGTGGGCGAACCCAGCGTGGAGGACACGGTGGCGATCCTTCGTGGCCTCAAGCAGCGCTACGAGGCGCACCACAAGGTGACGATCGGTGACGACGCGCTCGTGGCCGCCGCCACATTGTCGAACCGCTACATCTCCGGACGTCAGCTCCCCGACAAGGCCATCGATCTGGTGGATGAGGCGGCTGCGCACCTGCGCATGGAGCTCGACTCGCAGCCCGAGGAGATCGATGAGCTGCAGCGCAAGGTCACGCGTCTCGAAATGGAGGAGATGCAGCTCAAGAAGGCTGAGGACCCCGCGTCCAAGGAGCGCCTGGGCAAGCTGCAGGCCGATCTGGCCGACACCCGCGAGAAGCTGAGCGGACTCAAGGCCCGTTGGGATGCGGAGAAGGCCGGTCACAACAAGGTCGGTGATCTGCGCGCCCGGCTCGACGCCAAGCGCGTGGAGGCCGACAAGTTCACCCGCGAGGGCAACCTCGCCGAGGCGAGCCGCATCCTGTACGGCGAGATCCCTGCGATCCAGAAGCAGCTGTCCGCCGCCGAGAAGGCCGACGCCGAAGACACCGAGGCCGGCGACAACAAGCCCGAGCCGATGGTCCCCGACCATGTGGACGCCGACTCCGTGGCCGAAATCGTCGCCGACTGGACCGGCATCCCCGTCGGCCGCCTGATGCAGGGCGAGAACGAGAAGCTCCTCCACATGGAGGACTACCTCGGCAAGCGCGTGATCGGCCAGAAGGAAGCCATTCAGGCCGTGTCCGACGCCGTGCGCCGCTCGCGTGCCGGAATCAGCGACCCGAACCGCCCGACCGGCTCGTTCCTGTTCCTCGGCCCCACCGGCGTGGGCAAGACCGAGCTTGCCAAGGCGCTCGCCGACTTCCTGTTCGACGATGAGAAGGCCATGGTCCGCATCGACATGTCCGAGTACATGGAGAAGGCGTCCGTGAGCCGTCTGATCGGCGCGGCCCCGGGTTACGTGGGCTATGAGGAGGGCGGTCAGCTGACCGAGGCCGTGCGTCGTCGTCCGTACTCGGTGGTGCTGTTCGATGAGGTCGAGAAGGCCAACCCCGAAGTGTTCGACGTGCTGCTGCAGGTGCTCGACGACGGTCGTCTGACCGACGGTCAGGGCAGGACCGTGGACTTCAAGAACACGATCCTGATCATGACGTCGAACCTCGGCTCGCAGTTCCTGGTGTCGCAGGATCTCGACGAGGACGCCAAGCGCAAGGCCGTGATGGACGCCGTGCACGCGAACTTCAAGCCGGAGTTCGTGAACCGTCTCGATGAGCTGGTGATCTTCCATCCGCTCACCCGCGACGAGCTCGGCGGCATCGTGGACATTCAGGTCAAGCAGGTGGCGTCGCGCCTGACCGACCGCAGGATCACGCTCGACGTGACCGACGCCGCCCGCGAGTGGCTGGCCGATACCGGCTACGATCCGGCGTACGGTGCCCGTCCGCTGCGTCGTCTGGTGCAGACCGAGGTCGGCGACCAGCTGGCCCGTATGCTGCTCGGCGGCAAGGTGCACGATGGCGACACCGTGCTGGTGGACCAGACCGGCGGTGAGCACCTTGAGCTCACGGCCATGCCGGAGGATCCGCTGGCCGGCCATGCCGAGGACGACCCCGACGTGAGCGTCGACCACATCGAGGCCGACTGATTCGGTCCGGACGCGTTCCGTAGCCGTCCGCAACGGTTCCGTCTCATGCGCATATAGGCGATGGGCCGGGTTTCCCGTAGAGGGGCCCGGCCCATCGTCGTTTCCGAGGGTTCTCGAATCGACATGACCGCATGAGAGCGATCACGTCATAAGGGGGTATCATTATGTGCTATACCCCCGTTATAGGAAAAGTGTCAGACTGGTGTAGTTTATGCATCCGATCTACGTATATTGTGTTGATGTGATACGCCACACAATATGTTCGAATATGTTCGTTTGTTGCCAAAACATGCCATAATATCGTTGATATATCAACGATTTGGGCGTGTCGCGGTCATCGGTGATCCGGGAGTGTTGATTTTCAAGCCTTTTCTTGGTTTTTCTCTAGGATTTTCCTATATGTAACCTCAGCGGTCGCCTTGCAATGTCTCGTTAGGGGGTGTAAGGGTAGTACTAGATGGTGCACAAGGCTGTGTGCTTCCCATCAGTGATATTGCAAAGACGATGATGTTTATTGGAGGTTTCGCGATCATGCGAAATTGGAAGAAGAAGACGCTCGGAGGCGTGCTTGCCGCAGCGATGCTGGTGAGCCTTGTCCCCGCTACGAGCGCGTTGGCGGCCGATGATACCGCCAAGACGACTGAATCGCAGAGTCAGCCCGCTACAAGCTGCAGTGTGAATTTCCGCGTCAATGGCTATGTTGTTCAGGCCGGCACCGGCGTCGGCAACCTGACCTGCGACTCCACCGTCGCCCAGGCCGTGGCCGCGGTCAAGGGCTCGTTCAACGTTCCGTCCGGCAAGGTCATCTCCGGCTGGACGCTCAACGGTGCGAAGATCAACACCGGCGCCAAGCTCAGCGAACCCGAGTTCGCCGCCAACGCCGAGGGGCTGCCCGGCGGCGCCATCCTTGACGCTGTGCTCAAGGACGCCCCCCAGCCGGCCAAGACCTTCGTCGTCACCGTGCACGCCAACGGCGGCACTTTCCAGTCCGGTGCCGACAAGGGCCATCAGGGCGACACGTCCTTCACCGTGACCAACGGCTCCAAGTTCGTGAGCAAGCTGCCGAAGGTCTCGCGTCTCGATCATGAGTTCGTCGGTTGGACGTACGACAAGGCAGGCAAGAGCAAGGTGCTCGACTCCGACTTCATCTCCGCCAACACCGAGGTGTACGCCCAGTGGAAGGCCGTTGACGTCGATCCGGGTGCCAGCGTGAAGACCTTCACCCTGACCGTGTCCACCAACGGCGGCACGATCCAGGGCGGCGAGTTCGCCGGCCAGGCCGGCGACCTGCAGACCACCGTCGGCCAGAATCAGACCGTGCTGTCCGTCGTGCCGACCGTTGTCCGCGACGGCTACGTCTTCAAGGGCTGGAGCACCGACAAGGACGGCAAGTCCATCGTCGCCGCCACCGACGTCATCTCCGCCGACACCCAGGTGTACGCCCAGTGGACCAAGCAGCCCGTGCGCTACACCGTGGTCTACAGTACCAATGGCGGCAACATCAATGGCGAGGTCGGCGACTTCCAGCTTCAGGTGAAGAAGGACGAGACCCTGCTCGACAAGCTGCCGACCGCCGACACGCTCAAGCGCGACGGATTCACCCTCAAGGGCTGGACCTACGCCGAGACCGGCACCAAGCTGGACGGCAACGCCGTCACGAAGACCGACAAGGTCACCGGCGACCTCTACAAGGTCGTGGCCCGTTGGGAGCCGACCGACGTGGATCCGGGCATGCAGGTGGAGCAGTTCAACGTGGTGTACAACACCAATGGCGGCAACATCAACGGTGAGGTCGGTGACTTCTCCGTCCAGGTTGCCAAGGGCGACACCATCCTCGACAAGCTGCCGACCGCCGACACGCTCAAGCGCGACGGCTACGTGCTCAAGGGCTGGGTCTACGCCGAGACCGGCACCAAGCTGGACGGCGACTCCGTGCAGGCCTCCGACACCGCAAGCACCGACGTCTACAAGCTGCTCGCCCGTTGGGAGCCGACCGACGTGGATCCGGGTATGCAGGTGGAGCAGTTCAATGTGGTGTACAACACCAATGGTGGCAACATCAACGGTGAGGTCGGTGACTTCTCCGTGCAGCTCGGCAAGGGTGAGACCATCCTCGACAAGCTGCCCGATGCCAACACCCTGGTCCGTGACGGCTACAAGCTCAAGGGCTGGGTCTACGCCGAGACCGGCACCGACAAGGACGGCAAGGCCCTGATCAAGACTGACGTCGTGGACGGCAACGTGTACAAGCTCGTCGCCCAGTGGACCAAGGTCGTTCCGGCCTCCACCCTGACCCCGGCCCAGAAGGCCGAGAACAAGACGGACTCCACTAAGAAGAAGGTCGAGACCACCAAGAAGGCCGAGGCCAAGAAGAAGCTGGCTACGACCGGTGCCGCCGTCGGTGGCGTGGCCGTTGTGGTGGTGCTCCTTGCTGCCGCTGGCCTTGCTCTGCGCAAGCGCGCCTGAGTGCGCTGCGAGCGTCAACCCCGTCGATGACGGTGGCGTGCGGTTCACCTCCCTGACCGCCGCCGTCATCGGGGGTATGCGGCGGGTATAGTGGTCCGCGGCGGTTTCGACCGCCCACTTGCAAGTGACGACGGGCCACTGCTCCTCCTCGCGTGACCCGTCACGGTCCCGCGTCTCGTTTCGACGAGGCGCGGGACTTTTTCGTCCTGGCTGTTCGTCATGATTTCCTGCGGCGTTTCCCGCGCGGTTTTCCGCAGTGTTCTCCACAGTCCCGGGATAAGGCTGGGGATAAGGTGGGAGCATGAGTGAACAGAATTCCGCGGGATTCCGCAAGACCGGCACTCCCGACGTGCGCGACGACAAGCCCGCCGCAGACGCATTCGGATTGGCCGACGATTTCTTCGACGCCAAGGATCTGCTGCGTCGCATGCTGGAAAAGGAAGTATCCGACAAGCCGTTCAGCGAGCTGACCTCCGTAGCGCTCGATCATCAGGGCAATGGACTCATCGGCCACACGCTGCTCGATACGCTCGAGGAACA
Organism: Bifidobacterium sp. UTCIF-39; assembly: GCF_006408715.1. Taxonomy (NCBI): domain Bacteria; kingdom Bacillati; phylum Actinomycetota; class Actinomycetes; order Bifidobacteriales; family Bifidobacteriaceae; genus Bifidobacterium; species Bifidobacterium sp. UTCIF-39. The sequence goes on from NZ_JEOG01000001.1 coordinate 61,558, forward strand.
GGGCTACGGCCTTGACGACTTCGATGCCGTGGGCGCGCTCACCGCCGCTGCGGTGCCACTGGCCTGCGCGATGGTCGCCGCCGCCGCGTCCCGCGGTCAGGATCTCGACGCATTCGTAATGGACTTCGTCTACCCGGGCGTCAAGGGACCGAGCATCAAGGGCAAGCGCGTGATCCTGCTTGATTCATGGCTGAGCGAGAAGTCCTATGTGCAGACGTCGTCGCTGGTGACCCTGCGCAACGGCAACGAGCTGAGTCTTGATTTCGGCATCGTGGAGCATGAGGGTGCCACGATCCTCGCCGTCGCTTCGCTGATCGGCGGTGTGGACATGACCGAACCGAAGATCGACGTGATCAACCCGGTGACCGGCGAGGAAAGCGAACTGCCGTTCATCGAGGTGTTCAAGGAGAGCGAACTGCGCGATCACGTACCGGCCGCTCCCGCCGACGATAACGCCGACCCCGAGGAGACCGCCGAGGCATGAGGGAGCCCAACCCGATCACCAAGGCGGCCATGGAATCCGGCGAACCGACCTTCCGCGAAGTGGGCGTGGGGCCATGGGCGGAAACACATCCCGACCGTCCGCGTCCCGACGATCTCGGCGATCCAGCCAACTACGATCCGCGCTACGACACCGAACTGCTGAACAACGGCGACCGTCGTAACGTGCTCGACCGCTACCGTTACTGGAGCGTGCCCGCCATCAAGGCCGATCTGGACGCGCGTGGACGACACCCGTTCGAAGTGGCCATCGAAAACTGGACGCATGACTTCAACATCGGATCGATGGTCCGTACCGCCAATGCGTTCGCCGCCGCCCGCGTGCACATCGTGGGACCGCATAAGTGGAACCGCAAGGGCGCGCTGATGACCGAGCTTTACCAGCACATCGAACATCACCCCACCATCGCCGATCTGGTGGCCGACTGGCATCGTCGCATCGCCGCAGCCGTCGCCGCGACCGAACACAACGCCGCCGAGGCCGCCCGCCGAGCCGACTATCAGGGCACCGCGTACTGGCAGTCCGAAGTCGACGATCTCAACGCCGCCCGCATCATCGCCATGGATATCATCCCCGGTGCGGTGCCGATGGAAACCTACCGGTTCCCGAGGCACTGCCTGCTGCTGTTCGGCGCGGAAGGTCCGGGGCTGAGCGAGAAGGCCCTCGAACTGGCCGACGATGTGGTGTACATCTCCCAGTTCGGATCCGTGCGATCCATCAACGCCGGTGCGGCGGCAGCGGTATCCATGCATGCGTGGATCGCCCAGCACGCGCGTATCGCCACGAACGCCGTATAGAGCGGTCGAACACCGATCCCGGTCCGTCGCATTCCCACGACGGGCCGGGATCATTCCCGTGGCGGATTGCATCGAGGGGACGAACGGGTAGGCTGGAATCATGTTAGAGATAGAGAAGCTTTCCAAGGCGTTCAGGGGGAAGAAGGCCGTGGATCAGATCTCCTTCACCGCGAAGAACGGCCGTGTCACCGGATTCCTCGGACCCAACGGCGCCGGCAAATCCACCACCATGAAGGCCATGCTCGGCCTGATCCATCCCGACTCCGGTCGAGCGCTCATCGACGGCCGGCCATACAGCAAACTGTCATCACCCATGCGCGCGGTCGGCGCGGTGCTCGACGCCCGGTCCGCGCACAAAGGCATCAGCGCCTACGCGCATCTGCGATCCCTCGCCCTGACCAACGGCATTCCCAAGGCCCGCGTGGACGAAGTGATCGCCCTGACCGGCATCGACAGCGTAAAGAAGCGCAAGGCCGGCAGCTACTCACTGGGCATGAGCCAGCGGCTGTCCATCGCCGCCGCACTGCTTGGCGACCCATACAATCTCATCCTTGACGAACCGATCAACGGCCTCGACCCGGAAGGCGTCAAATGGGTTCGCGAACTCTGCCGCTACTACGCGGCCCAAGGACGCGCCGTGCTGCTCAGCTCGCATCTGATGAGTGAGGTGGCGCTGACCGCCGACGATCTGGTGATCATCGGACAGGGACGCATCCTGCAGCAGGTCAGCGTCGCCGACTTCGTCCGTCAGCATTCCGGCCACGGCATCCGCATCGTCACGCCTGATCCCGAACGCGTGCGCAACGTCCTGACGGCGACGGTGCCCGGAACGCGTGTGGAACTCGTCGAACGCAAGGAAAACGATCCGCCGAGCGGGTACGCGGTCCGTGTGACCGGAGCGCCATTGGAGACGGTCGCGCAGACGCTCGCCCATACGCAGACCGTGGTCTATCAGTTCGTGCAGGAACGCGGATCGCTTGAGGACGCGTATATGGAACTCACGCACGCGAGTGCCGAATACCGGTCGACGCTGCCGGGACAGGCCGCGCAATCGACAACGACGAACGACGGCACGAACGATGATCATCGTGAACGGGGGAGGGAAATCTGATGGCTGCACCACGACGAGGACGGCACTCACGGCCGGTCGAGCCTGTTGCACCGGTTGAGCCGATCGCATCCGTTGGAATGACGAATCCGGCTGACATGACGAATCCGATTGGCATGACGAATCCGATTGGCATGACGAATCCGATTGGAACGACGAATCCGATTGGAACGACCGGTACGAACAGGCCCGTCGCTTCAGCGCAGCCGCCGACACCGCCACACCGGCAATCCGGAGCCCGGCAATCCGGAGCCCAGCCGTCCCGAACCGAATCCGGAAACGCATCCCGCAGACGTCCGCGCGCACGCCGCACCCAACCCAGCCGCGTGCCCAACGGCCGTCTGAGCCTGTGGGGCTGCATCCGCGGCGAATTCGTCCGACTCTTCGCGCTCGCCTCCACCTACTGGCTGCTGGGCATCACCCTCATACTGCTGCCCGCGGGCGCGGCCATGAACGCATGGACCATCCACTGGTCGATGGGCGTGGACCCCCAGACCGCCAAGCCGCTCGACACCCCCAATCCGGTCGACGTGGTGGACCTGTGGATCTCCGTCTCCGGCTTCGTGTCCACCGTGGCCATCGTGACCGGCATCTTCGGCGTGCTCGCCATCACCTCGGAATACTCGACCAAATCCATTCAAGCCACGCTCACCGCCAATCCGAAACGCCTGACCATGATCACGGCCAAGATCATCGCCGTATCGGTGACCGTATTCATCGTGGCGCTCGCCGGACTGATGATCTCATGGGCGGTCGTGTCGATCATGTCGAACGACTGGTCGATTACGCAGCTGTCCGGCCGCGAATGGCGTTTGCCATGGGTCTCGCTGTTCGGCGGCGCCGCGGTTCTGGTGCTCATGGCGCTGATGGCGTTCGGCGTGGGCGCGATCTGCCGCAGCACGCCCGGCGCGCTGTTCGGCTACATCGCCATCCTGACGATCCTGCCGAACATCCTGACGATCGTGTCGGTCATGGCCAAGGAATTCAAATGGGTGGGCACCATCGCCGCGTTCATGCCCGGCAGCAGCATCGACCGGTTCCTGCAGATGAACGCCACATCACCGACCCTGAGCGCCGTCAGCTACGACTACTTCGTGCCCAACTGGTGGCAGAGCCTCCTCGTGCTCGTGGGCTGGACCGTGATATCCGTCGTCGTCGGCGCCCTCGTCGTCAGGCGCGCCGACATCAAGTAGGCGTGGAAGGCGTGGAAGGTACGGAAGGCTCGGTGTCCGATATGGTTCCAGACCGGCTTGGCAACGTTCGGAACATGCCTTCCGCGTGTCACATACGGCACTTATAGTGAAGGGCATGCCTACTTTTTCACGTGAAGAAATCGTGCATTTGGGCGATCTCGCCCGAATTGCGCTCACCGACGAGGAAATCACCCGACTTCAGGGCGAACTGAACGTCATCGCCGACTCCATCAACGAAGTGCAGAAGGTGGCCGGCCCCGACGTGCAGCCCACCGCCAACCCGGTCCCGCTCGAGGCCTACCTGCGTCCCGACGTGGCCGAAACCCCGCTGACCCAGGCCGAAGCCCTTGCCGGCGGTCCCAAGACCGAGGCCGGCATGTTCGTGGCCCCGCGCATCCAGGAATAACAAGGGGAGAAACGAAACCTCATGACTAACGCAACCGAACTGGTGAAGCTGTCCGCCGCCGAGATGGCGGCCAAGCTCAAGGCCAAGGAAGTCTCCAGCCGCGAACTGACCGAAGCCCATCTTGCCGTGATCGACAAGGCCGAGCCCACCGTCGACGCCTTCCTCAAGGTGGCCTCCGAATCCGCGCTCGCCGAGGCCGACGCCTTCGACGCCAAGAACGCCAAGGGCGAGACCGAGGGGCTGCCCGAACTGGCCGGCGTGCCGATCGCGATCAAGGACATGATCGTGACCAAGGGCATCGAGACCACCGCCGCCTCCAAGATCCTCGAAGGCTGGATTCCCCCGTACGACGCCACCGTGATCTCCAAGATCAAGGCCGCCGGCATGCCGATCCTCGGCAAGACCAACCTCGATGAGTTCGCGCAGGGCTCCTCCACCGAGCACTCCGCGTTCAAGACCACCAAGAACCCGTGGAACGCCGAGCACGTGCCCGGTGGCTCCGGTGGTGGTTCCGCCTCCGCCGTCGGCGCGTTCGAGGCCCCGATCGCACTCGGCACCGACACCGGTGGCTCCATCCGTCAGCCCGGCGCCTTCACCGGCACCGTCGGCGTGAAGCCCACCTACGGTGGTGTGAGCCGTTTCGGTGCCATCGCCATGGCCTCCTCGCTCGACCAGATCGGTCCGGTCTCCCGTACCGTGCTCGACTCCGCCCTGCTGCACGAGGTGATCGGCGGACACGACAAGCGTGACTCCACCTCCATTCCGCGCGAGGTGCCGCCGGTGGTTGCCGCCGCCCGCGAAGGCCAGAAGATGGACCTGACCGGCATGAAGATCGGTCTGGTCAAGGAACTGTCCGGCGACGGCTTCCAGGCCGACGTCGAGGCCCGCTTCAACGAGGCCGTCAAGCTGCTCGAAGGCATGGGCGCCGAGGTCGTCGAGGTCTCCTGCCCCCACTTCCCGGCCGCTCTGGGTGCCTACTACATCATCATGCCGTCCGAGGTGAGCTCCAACCTGGCCCGCTACGATGGCATGCGCTACGGCCTGCGCGTCATGCCGCCGGCCGACGTGCCGCAGACCGCCGCCAACATGATGGCCTACACGCGTGAGGCCGGCTTCGGCGACGAGGTCAAGCGCCGTATCATCCTCGGCACCTACGCCCTGTCCGCCGGCTACTACGACGCCTGGTACGGCAGCGCCCAGAAGGTGCGCACCCTCGTGATCGAGGACTTCCGCAACGCATTCGAGAAGGTCGACGTGCTCGTGTCTCCGACCGCCCCGACCACCGCGTTCAAGTTCGGTGAGAAGACCGCCGACCCGATCACCATGTACCTGGGCGACGTCACCACCATCCCCGCCAACATGGGCGGCGTCCCGGCCATGAGCATCCCCGCCGGCCTCGGCGACGACGGCATGCCCGTCGGCTTCCAGTTCTTCGCCCCGCAGATGCAGGACGAGAAGATGTACAAGCCGGCCGCAGCCCTCGAAGCCGCGCTGGAGAACCAGTGGGGCGGCCCGATCTGGAACAAGCTCAACACCCCCTGGCTGGCCGACTGAAAGCGCGCATAGGAGCAGATAATGGCAGAAAAACTCATGAAATTCTCCGAGGCCGTCAAGAAGTACGATCCGGTCATCGGTCTGGAAACCCACGTTGAGCTGAGCACGAACACCAAGCTGTTCTGCCCCGCCCACATCGAATTCGGCGGCGAGCCCAACACCCAGCTGACCCCGGTCTCCTTGGGCCTGCCCGGCAGCCTCCCGGTGATCAACAAGACCGCCGTGGACTACGCCATCAAGCTCGGTCTCGCCCTGCACTGCGAGATCGCCGAATGGAGCCAGTTCGCCCGCAAGAACTACTTCTACCCGGACATGCCGCGCGACTACCAGATCTCCCAGTACGACAAGCCGACCAACGGCAACGGCTACCTCGACGTGGAACTCGACGACGGCAGCGTCTTCCGCGTGCCGATCGAGCGTGCGCACATTGAGGACGACGCCGGCAAGAACACCCACATCGGTGGTGCCGACGGCCGTATCGAAGGCGCCGACCACTCGTTGGTCGACTACAACCGCGCCGGCGTGCCGCTGATCGAGATCGTCACCAAGCCGATCGAAGGCGTGGGCGACCGCGCCGCCGAGATCGCCGGTGCCTACATGCGTACGCTGCGCGACATCGTGCGCGCCCTCAACATCAGCCACGCCCGCATGGAGCAGGGCAACATGCGCGCCGACGTGAACGTGTCGCTGCGTCCGAGCCCGTCCGACCCGTACGGCACTCGTTCCGAAACCAAGAACGTCAACTCGTTCCGCGGCATCGAGAAGACCATCACGTACGAGATCCGTCGTCAGGCCGCCCGCCTCGACGAGGGCAAGGAGATCCTGCAGGAGACCCGTCACTGGGACGAGTCCACGCAGACCACCGCCGGCGGACGACTGAAGACCGACGCCGACGACTACCGCTACTTCCCGGACCCCGACCTCGTGATGCTGCACATCACCAAGGAGCACATCGCCGAGATCGCCGCCGAGATGCCGGAGATGCCGCGCGAGCGCCGCAACCGCCTGCAGAAGGAATGGGAACTTTCCGACCTGCAGATGCGTGACATCATCAACGCCGACGCCCTCGACCTGATCGAGGAGACCGTGAAGGCCGGAGCCAAGGCCGCCGGTGCCCGCAAGTGGTGGCTGGGCGAGCTGAGCCGCGAAGCCAACAAGAAGGAAGTCAGCCTCGAAGAGCTGCCGATCACCCCGGCCGACGTGGCCGAAGTGGAGAAGCTCATCGCCTCCGGCAAGCTCAACGACAAGCTCGCCAAGCAGACCGTCGCCGGCGTGCTCGCCGGTGAGGGCACGCCCGACGAGGTCGTCAAGAAGCACGGCTACAAGATCGTCGAGGACACGGGCGCCATCGAGTCCGCCGTCGACGAGGCGCTCGCCGCCAACCCGGATGTGGCCGAGAAGCTCAAGAGCGGCAACATGAAGCCGATGGGCGTGATCATCGGCGCCGTGATGAAGGCTACCCGCGGTCAGGCCGACGCCAAGGCGGTCACCAAGATCGTCATGGCCAAGGTCAAGGGCTGAGCAGTCGCGAACAAGGCCGAGTGCCGTTCTCGACAAGACAACCGTCGAGCTGAAGGTTCGGTTATCCCAACCTGAGAAGTGACTGTGAAAAAGTCACGACTCGCTACCATGGCATAGATTCCCCGTGTATCCTATACGCGGGGAATCTGTCATTGTGGACGGAACAGCGCCTCGACGCGCCTCGATGCAGGAACGTAGGCAGACGACTGAACGCAGGCAGACGACGACGATAACCGATGAGAAAGCGACCAATGTCAGATACAGTGAACACCGATCAGTACGCCGACGCCGAGGCCATCGCCGAAGCGAAGGTCGGACGCACCCTTCCGGACCGTCTCGACATCCCGGAAATCAAGGGCGAGATGGTGCAGCTGCGTCCCGCGACCATCGATGATCTGGTCCAGATGGACGAACTGCAGGCGTTCTACAATGCCTCGGGCATTACCGGCAAGGACGAACAGGCGGAACGCGCCCTAGTCCACACATGGGTCGGTCGTTCCGTGGCATGGGGTCTGGGACAGTCGCCGGCCGAATCCGGCGTCGGCGATCCGGAATCCCGTCGCACCATCGCATGGTCGGTACTCGCCGACTCCAACATCGACGACGACGATCTCGAAGACCGCAGCAAGGTCATCGGCATGATCTTCCTGATCGACATCGACAGCTGGGCCAAATCCGCCCGCATCCAGGTGATGCTCGGCAAGGACTACCGCGGTCGCGGATACTCTCGTGACGCCATGCCGCGCGTCATGACCTATGGCTTCGCACCCGAACCGGCCGGACTCGGACTGCACCGCATCTGGGTGGCCGTTCCGGAAAAGAACACGCGCTCGCTGAGCGTCTACCAGTCGCTCGGATTCATGGTGGAGGGCACGTCCCGCCACGCGCTGTGGGATGACGCCAACCAGCGATACCAGGACCAGATCGTCCTCGGCACGCTCGTCGACGAATACGATCCGATCCGTTCGCTCGACGCATTCGGCATGCACCTGATCGAAGACAACCCGGGCGTGCGCGAGGCGCTGGCCGCACGCGAACACTCGCTCGCCATCGAGATCAATCGTGACGGCAAGGGCGAGACCGATGCCGAACGTCGTGAAGAGAACGGTATGATGAGCGGGCTCGCCAATCTGATTCTGGGTGGCGAGGATGACGATGACAAGACCAAGCGCGGTGGGAGCGGCAGCAGCAAGGCCAAGAGTGACGAACAGACCATGTGGCCGTACTCCAACCGCGACGAAGAAGGAGCCGAACGGTCGAAGCGCGCCTGGTGGCGTAATCTGGGCAACCGTTCGCGAGGGAGTGATAAATGAGCGCTGAAGATCTCGACAACTACGAGACCGATGCGGAACTGGCGTTGTATCGCGAATACCGCGATGTGATCAAGCTGTTCACCTACGTGGTGGAGACCGAACGACGCTTCTATCTGGCCAACAAGGTGGATTTCAACGTGCGCTCGGCCGGGCAGGACGTGTACTTCGACGTGCAGCTCACCGACGCATGGGTGTGGGACGTGTATCGTCCCAGCCGATTCGTGACCAACGTCCGCATCGTCACGTTCAAGGATGTGAACGTCGAGGAGGTTCAGAAAACCGATATCGACATTCCTGACGACATCAGCTGATTGACCGGCTGACCGTCTGACTACCGCACGCCAGGACCCATTCCCGGGTTCTGGCGTGTTGCGTATCCGGAGGGGAAAGAACGCGCAAAGAATGTGTGTGCACATCCCCGATGTGCGGTTCGTCTCCGGGGATTGCAGTAGAGTGGTGCCGCTTTTGTTTGTGCGCGAACGCACGAGATTGCATCACCTGCATGAGCAGGCACCACGAAAACGCATCTGTAAGGGAGTATGACGTGGCAGAAAAGAAGTCGGTTGTGATCATCGGCGGTGGCCCGGCCGGCCTGACCGCGGCCTGGGAACTCGTCAAGGACGGAGGCTCCGCAAACTACGACGTGACCGTGCTGGAGGCCAGCCGCGAATTCGGCGGCATCTCCCGCACCGTGAAGCACAATGGCAACCGCATGGACATCGGCGGCCACCGTTTCTTCTCCAAGGACGATCGCATCATGGACTGGTGGAAGAACGTCCTGCCCCTGCAGGGTGCCCCCAGCTACGACGACAAGAAGCTCGGCCGTCACCACGACCTCGAGCCCGGCGGCCCCGATCCCGAGGTCACCGACGCCGTGATGCTCAAGCGTCACCGCGTCTCCCGCATCTTCTACGGCGGCCGATTCTTCGACTACCCGATCTCCCTGAAGCCAGCCACCTTCAAGGCCATGGGCTTCGTCGTCACCATGCAGGCCGGTTTCAGCTATCTCAAGTCGATCTTCCACAAGCTGCCGGAAGACAACCTTGAAAACTTCTACATCAACCGCTTCGGCCGCAAGCTCTACTCCATGTTCTTCGAGGGCTATACGGAGAAGCTGTGGGGACGTCACCCCTCCCAGATCTCCGCCGACTGGGGTGCCCAGCGCGTCAAGGGCCTTTCCATTCTCGGCGTGCTCAAGAACGCCTTCTCCAAGCTGCTTCCCAAGAAGCGCAGCAACAAGGAGGTCGAAACCTCCCTGATCGAGGAGTTCTGGTACCCCAAGTACGGTCCCGGCCAGCTGTGGGAGACCGTTGAGCGCAACTGCGAGCAGAACGGTGTGCGCGTCCTCACCGACGCCACCGTCGTGGAGATTCGTCAGGATGCCGGTCGCATCGCCTCCGTCGTCTACGCCGACTCCGAAGGCAATCGCACCGAGCTGACCGCCGACCAGTTCATCTCCTCCATGCCCGTCAAGGATCTGGTCAACGCCCTCGACGCCGCCACCAAGGACGAATCCGCCGAGCCGGCCGCCACGGCCGCCGTCGTGCCCGCCGACATGAAGCACATCGCCAACGGACTGCCGTACCGCGACTTTGTCACCGTCGGTCTGCTCGTCAAGCGACTCCGTCTGCGCAACACCACCAGCATCCCCACCCTCGGCAACCCGCCCATCGTGCCCGACTGCTGGATCTACGTTCAGGACCCCGGCTTCACCGTCGGTCGTATCCAGGTCTTCAACAACTGGAGCCCCTACCTGGTGCAGGACGTCGACGACACCGTCTGGATCGGTCTCGAATACTTCTGCGATGAGGGCGACCGTTTCTGGAACATGTCCGAAGACGAATGCATCAAGTTCGCCATTAACGAGATGGTCCGCATGAAGATCATCGCCAGCTCCAACGACGTGCTCGACACCCATCGCGAGAAGGTCAAGAAGGCCTACCCCGCCTACTTCGACACCTATGCCCAGATGGACGAGCTCGTCGAATACCTCGACTCCTTCGGCAACCTCTACTGCGTCGGCCGTAACGGTCAGCACCACTACAACAACATGGATCACTCCATGGGCACCGCCATCGAGGCCGTCGGCAACATCAAGTCCGGCCGCACCTCCAAGCGCAACGTGTGGAACGTGAACACCGAAAAGTCCTACCACGAAGAGAAGTAGGGCGGTGAAGTAGGACGGTATGGAACCGTAGGGGAATATGGTCCGACAGATGCCCGGTCGTCGATATGAGTCGATGTCCGGGCATTTCCGCATTCGGAGACGGTGAATTGATATGACCGTTCTGGGTATTACCGGACTCCCGTTCTGGGTATTACCGGATATCTGGGTATAACCGGGTAGGTTAGCGGCGAAACAGAGGGTGTTCGTGACACGGTTATACCCAGAGCCGGTGTTCATGACCCGGTTTGACCCAAACAGAGGAAGATCGGATTGCTGGGGCTGGCTTGGAGAAGAGGAAAGGCGGTGTGGCCGGATTTCCGAGTGGAATGATTACGAAAACCGGGTGTAAGGCGGGTATAAGGATCGCGAACCGGATGGAATGACCATGTCGTCCTGGTGGCGCGTATACTTGAAGAGTTGTGCCGAGACGCGGATTGCCGCATAGATTCACGTCTCAATAGGTCCAGACCCTAGCGATCGGATCGGCACGCTCCCCGAGGGCAGACCCGACGGGATACCGAATTTTGGAGGACAAGCCAGCGGCGCGAACCGCGGCCCGTCTTCCCCGACTTGCGCTGATATGCGGCGGCAATGGAGGAAACATCATGGTTAATGCCATCGAAGCGTTCGACGCCAAGCACCTGAAGCCGGCCGATTCCATCCCGGCTTTCCGTCCCGGCGACACCGTCAAGGTGAACGTGAACATCAAGGAAGGCAACAACTCCCGTATTCAGGCGTTCCAGGGCGTGGTCATCGCTCGTCAGGGTGCCGGTGTGCGTGAGACCTTCGTGGTCCGCAAGATCAGCTTCGGCGTCGGTGTGGAGCGTCGCTTCCCGCTGCACTCCCCGATCATCGACTCCATCGAGCTGGTCCGCAAGGGCAAGGTGCGTCGCGCCAAGCTGTACTACCTGCGCTCCCTGCGCGGCAAGGCCGCTCGTATCGTCGAGCGTCGCGACAACACCCAGAAGGCCGACTGATTTCAGGCTCTTCTCGCGTAGCGCGTAGCAGCATCAGGCCCGGTGTCTCGAAAGAGGCCCGGGCCTTTGCATACTCAAATCGCCTCACCGTACGGAACCCATACAGAACAGGAACGGGCGCGGTAGAATCTGAACAGCTGTTCGTACTTCGACGAGGGGAAATCACCTATGACCGTCAACCAGGCACCTCAGACACCTTCGGATTCCTCCGCGGATCCCGAGCGCATGACGTTGCGTGATCTGATCGTCTGGGCCGGCATTCCACTCGTCATCGTACTGTTTCTTCGTCTGTTCGTCATCGGCGTATACGAGATTCCCTCCGCGTCGATGGCCACCACACTGCAGGTCGGCGACCGCGTCGTCGCCAGCAAACTCACACCACGGTTCTTCGAGATCAAACGTGGCGACATCGTGATCTTCAAGGATCCGAACAACTGGCTGGGCGAAACCACCAAAAGCAATCTGCTGATCAAACGAGTGATCGGTCTGCCCGGCGACACCGTGGCCTGTGCCGGAGCCGGTCAGCCCGTCACCGTCAACGGACACGCGATCGACGATTCCGCATTCATCCGCGACGGCGTGAACCCCAGCGACTACGCATTCTCCGTGACCGTCACCGCCGATCATCTGTTCGTGATGGGCGATAATCGTTCCAATTCCGCCGATTCGCGCGTCCACCAAGGCGATGGTGATCACGGTCTGGTACCGGTGAACGACGTGCAGGGCGTGGCGTTCGCCATCTATTGGCCGATCTCGCACTGGAGCACATTGAACAGACCCGATGACGCCTTCGCCAACGTCGGGGGAGTGGAAGGAGCGAAATAATGGCCACCGTCGTTCCGCGTCCGGCACCCACGCTTGATCGTGAAAAAACGCTGGCGGGCAAACGCTATTCACTGATCGTCGGATTCGATGAAGTGGGCCGCGGATCCCTCGCCGGGCCCGCCATGGTCGGCGCTGCGGCATTGCTCGCGCGCGACATCGACGAATGGACCGTTCCCACAGGCGTGGCCGATTCCAAAATGCTCACCGAAGTCCGTCGGCAATCGCTGCTCGAACCGCTCAAGACCTGGTCCGCCGCATGGGCTGTGGGATCGGTGAGCGCTCGCGAGATCGACGAGTGGGGCATCGTATACGCGCTGGGCGTGGCCGCCGTGCGCGCGCTCAACGAAATCGAGACGCTGCTGACCACCGGCGATCACACCGATCTGGGCGTGGGCGCCGCCGTGGCCAAGGCCGTGAGTCGTCAGGGCATATCGCCCGCATGGCATGGCACGATCGGCGATATCGGCGGTGAGGAGCCCGGTGTGCGACTCAAGGCCGACGAGCTGCGTGTGGCGGGAATTCTTGACGGTCCGAGCGACTACATCACGCCGGTGGTCAATTCGTTTGATGCGCCGGAACTGCTCAAGCCGATCGCCATGACCACCGTGGTCAAGGGCGATCGTCAGTGCGCCAGTGTGGCTGCCGCGGCGGTGATCGCCAAGGTAACGCGCGACCATCTGATCGAGGATCTGGCCGCGGCGCATCCGGAGTATGAGGCGTACGGCTGGTCCAGCAACAAAGGATACGGTTCGGTGCCGCATCGCGCCGCCATCGCCAAGCACGGTCCGACCGAGTATCATCGCACCACCTGGCACCTGTGTTGATAGGCTGTGTTGATCGTCTGTGTTGATGGACGGCTGTGGTGATGGGCACCTGTGTTGATGGACGTCTGTGCTGGGCTGAACACTAATCTGATTCGCACATACCCGCACACGGTAGTGTGATCACATTAAGTGTGGGGTTGCTGAGGTCCGGTGTGGTTTGGTTAGTGTGATCACACTAAGATCTGGGTGGCTGGTGTGGGGTGATTTGGCAGTTGCCGCACCTGCTCGCACTCGGGACGAATACGGAAGTCGTGTGTCAGTGCCGTTACCATGGGACCTATGACGATTGCGCTTGGATTCGATGCGAACGCCTCCCGTGACGAGGCACTCAACACGTTGTTGGAACAGATCATGAACGAGTATTCGGTGAGCGACGACGAAGGTCCGCTCGCCGACGCCGTGGAACACTACCTGACCGCCCTGCCACACCTCACCGTGCACCGCCACGGCGACACGGTGATCGCCTCCACGGAATTCGGCAAACCCCAGCGCGTGCTGCTGGCCGGACACATCGACACCGTGCCGGTGATCGACAACTTCCCGCCGCGATGGCTGCAGCCCGGAGACCCGCTCATCCGCGCCGAAATCAACGAACACAACCCCGGCGAGCGCGTGCTGTGGGGTCGCGGCGCCACGGACATGAAGCCGTCCGACGCGGTGATGCTCTATCTTGCCGCCACGCTCACCGAAGCCGCCACCAACTACGATCTGACCTACATCTTCTACGACCACGAGGAAGTGGAGGCGTCGAAGAACGGTCTGCGCAAGGTTGTGGAAACCCATCCAGAATGGGTGCGCGGCGACTTCGCGATCATCGGCGAACCCACCAGCTGCGGCATCGAGGGCGGCTGCAACGGCACGATCCGCTTCGACGTGATCTGCCACGGCGTGGCCGCGCATTCCGCCCGTGCGTGGATGGGCAGCAACGCCATCCATAAGGCGGCCGAAGTGCTCAACCGGCTCAACGCCTATGAACCCGCCACCGTGACCGTGGACGGACTCGACTACCGCGAGGGACTCAACGCCACGCTGATCAGCGGCGGCAAGGGCACCAACGTGATCCCCGACGAGTGCCGCATCCACGTGAACTACCGGTTCGCCCCCGACAAGACGCTCGCCGAGGCCAAGGCGCTGATGATCGGCGCGGACGCCGGCGCGGAACTCGGCAACGGCGAACACACGGCCACCGCCGGCGTGTTCGAAGGCTTCGGCATCGAGATGAAGGACGAATCGCCGTCCGCCCGCCCCGGCATGGACACGCCGCTTGCGCAGTCGCTGGCCTCGCTCGTCCGTGAACGCACCGGCCGCGAACCGCTCGCCAAGCTCGGATGGACCGACGTGGCGCGCTTCTCCCAACTCGGCATCCCCGCCGTGAATCTGGGTGCCGGCGACCCGCTGCTCGCGCACAAGCATGACGAGCAGGTTCCCGAATCCCAGCTCATCACCCTGGCGGACATTCTCGAGGATTGGCTGCGTCGCTGAAGACGTACTGCCGGGCAGCTATTCGGACACGCTGTCCGGCAGTTTGTGCCATACTTAACGATGGTGGTTCTGCATACCACCGATGTACGATGAACGTCGATCCCCTTCCGCGGCGCATGGGCACCCACTTGACGCGCCGGAAGCGACGGTGTCCGTTCCTCGTAAATGAAGACTTTTGAAGTGCCTGTGCAGTGGCGTGTTCGTACGCGGCCGTAGTGAGAGTGCGGTGTTGACAGACTGACACAGGGTGGAACAAGGCGTGATGCAGCATGCCTTCAAGGAGAATCGTGACAACTGAACATCACGACGGCGTTGACGCCGCCGCAGACAATACTGCCAATATCGCCGATATCGCCTCGCAGGTGATCGCCGGTGAGCCTAACGAGAATACGGCACATGAGGAATCCGCTTCGGCGACCTCTGCCCCTGTGCCCGTTGCGGCGCCCACGCCCGCACCCCGTCGCCGTCGCGGCGGCCGTCGCGTGGTCCGTGCCGCCGGTGCCGCTGGTGCCAAGCTGCAGGTGAAGATCGAATCCACGGCCAAGAACGACGATCAGATCGCCGATCAGGCCGCCGCCGCAGAGACCGAGAACACTGGTGTCGCTCCCGCCGCCCCGACCGCGACGACCACGGAATCGTCCACCGCCGAGAACGCGCCCGTTACCCGTACGCGCACCCGTCGTCGTGCGACCAAGTCCGAGTCCGCTGCCGCCGGCGCCGATCACGAACGTAAGGCGCGCATCAAGGCGCTCGCCGACGAACTGTTCACCGACAAGGGGATCGAGGCCGATCTACATGAGATCCGTCGGGGCTCCACCAAGCGCAGCGCCGATCTGCCCGAGTTTTCGTCGCATGAGTCGTCCGAGCCGAAGGTCTCCGGCCACGCCGCGCGTCCGATGACTTCGCTGCTGTTCCGCGAACCTGTGCTGCCGACCGTGCGCCCCGTCGAGCCGGTCGCTGACGACGTCGATCATGACGATCGTGATCGTGATCGCGATAATCGTGACGTTGAGAACGATCGCAGCGCCGAGGAGCCGACCCTCACCCGTCGCCGTCGTCGCCGTCGTGCCGATCGTGACCATGAGGAGAGCCGTGACGGACAGTCCCGTCATGTCGACGGCGATCGTGATCGTGACGTCCGTGAGGATCGTGCCGATGATCATGACGTCCGTGATCATGACCGTCGTGACGCCGATGACGAATCCGGCGAATCCCGCCGCACCCGTCGTTCCCGTCGTCTCAACGCGCAGGAACGCCGCGCGGCCGCCGAAGTGGAACAGATCGAACAGGATCTCGAATACGACGAGATCTCGTATTCGCCGATCGACGTGGAATCCGGATCGTCCGACGACAACGAGGAGAGCGCCGGCGAAACCCGATCCCGTCGCCGTCGTCGCCGCGGATCTGAAAACACGGACGGCGAATCGCAGCACGCACGTCGCGAACGCGCCGCAAGCGCCGTGGCGGAACGCGTGGGCGAACATGAGCGTGAGCGTGACCGCGATCGTGAGGAGGACGAGGAGGACGGCACCGTCACCCGTCGCCGTCGTCGCCGTCGCGCCAAGGGCGATGCCGAAGTGCATGAGGAGCCGCGCATCCGTCGCAGCCGCAAGCAGCAGTACATCGACGAGATCACCGACATCGAGGGATCCACGCGACTCGAGGCCAAGAAGCAGCGTCGACGCGACAACCGTCGTGACCGCTCCCGTCAGTCCACGCTGCTCGAGCAGGACTTCCTCGCCCGTCGTGAGAACGTGAACCGTCTCATGGTGGTGCGCGAGAAGGAAAAGCACACCCAGATCTCCGTGATCGAGGACTCCATTCTGGTGGAGCACTACGTGTCCGACATTCAGGAGGTGTCGACCGTCGGCAACATCTATCTCGGCCGCGTACAGAACGTGCTGCCGAGCATGGAGGCCGCGTTCGTCGACATCGGCCAGCCGCGCAACGGCGTGCTGTACGCCGGCGAGGTCAACTGGGACACCACACGCCTCGACGGTCAGCCGCGCCGCATCGAACTGGCGTTCAAGTCCGGCGATCCGGTGCTCGTGCAGGTCACCAAGGATCCGATCGGCCACAAGGGCGCACGACTGACCTCGCAGGTCACGCTCGCCGGCCGCTTCCTGGTGCTCGTGCCGTCCGGCGGCATGACCGGCGTGAGCCGCAAGCTGCCCGAACGTGAGCGTGCGCGCCTGAAGTCCATCGTGTCCAAGATCGCGCCGAGCGAGATGGGCGTGATCATCCGCACGGCCGCCGAGGGCGCGTCCAAGGAGGCCATCGAAAAGGATCTGGAGACACTCACCCACCAGTGGGAGCACGTGCAGGAGGCCGAGAAGAAGGCCCGCAACTCCAAGCGTCCCAAGCTGCTGCAGGGCGAGCCCGACGTGGCGATCCGCGTGGTGCGCGACATCTTCAACGACGACTTCAACAAGCTCGTCGTGGAAGGCGACAAGGTGTACGAGCGTATTCGCGAATACCTCGAGACCATGGCCCCCGACCTGCAGGACAAGCTCGAGAAGTGGGATCCGGAGGAGCACAACGGCCGTGACGTGTTCGACCAGTGGCGCATCGACAGCCAGCTGCGCAAGGGCATGGAACGCAAGGTGTACCTGCCGTCCGGCGGTTCGCTCGTCATCGACCGCACCGAGGCCATGACCACGATCGACGTGAACACCGGCCGATTCATCGGCAAGGGCAAGTCGCTTGAGGAGACCGTCACCCGATGCAATCTGGAGGCCAGCGAGGAGATCGCCCGTCAGCTGCGTCTGCGCGACATCGGCGGCATGATCATGATCGACTACGTGGACATGGTAATGCCCGCCAACCGCGACCTCGTGCTGCGTCGACTCGTCGAATGCCTGGCACGCGACCGCACCAAGCACCAGGTGGCCGAGGTCACCTCGCTCGGTCTGGTGCAGATGACCCGCAAGCGCGTTGGCCAGGGTCTGGTCGAGGCGTTCTCCGAGGAGTGCCCCACCTGCAAGGGCCGCGGGTTCATCCTGCACGACGAGCCGATCGTGTCGGCGTCGTACGACGATCCGTATGCGCTCAAGGGAGGTGACCCGTTCATCAAGACGAACAAGCACAACCAGGGCACCACGATCGCCAAACCCAAGGAGGACCCGGCCCTGCCCAAGGGCTCCACTCCCGACGTGAAGGCGAAGCTGGCGCAGATTGCGGCGGCTGCACAGGCTGCGGCGGAGGATGCTAAAGAGTAACGTTCTTGGTTTCTAAGGTTGGTGCAGCCGCCGGCACATCCCTTGGCGGGATGTGCCCCTCACCTACGGACAGTCCACTGGACTGTCCGGTCCGGTACGGGTTGGTTGTACAGCCGCTGAAGAATTGGAAAAAACTCAGGAAACGCACGACGAAGTTGCGAAAGTCGGGCGTGTTGTGTAAATTAGACAGTCGGTGTCTAGCTATGCCTGTTTGTGGGGCGTGTTTGCTAGACGACAAACAGCTTTATTGACAGGCAAATACAGGCAAGGTAGGGCTATGTACGCTATTGTTAAGGCCGGCGGCCATCAGGAAAAGGTCGAGGTCGGCGACGAGATCATCGTCAACCGTCTCGCTGCTAAGAAGGGTGAGACGGTGGAGTTCCCCGTCGCCCTGTTCGTCGACGGTGCCAACGTGACCGTCGCTTCCAAGGATCTGGCTCAGATCACCGTCAAGGGTGAAGTCATCGACGATGAGGCCAAGGGTCCGAAGATCAACATCCAGAAGTTCAAGAACAAGACCGGTGTTGCTCGCCGCAAGGGCCACCGTCAGCCGCTGAGCGTGGTGAAGATCACCTCGATCGCCTGAGCTTCTTTTTAGGCTTCCAAGCGTTTATTAACTCGAAAGGATAAGTCAAATGGCACATAAGAAGGGTGCGTCCAGCTCACGCAACGGTCGCGATTCGAATCCTCAGTACCTCGGTGTGAAGAAGTTCGGCGGCGAAGCTGTCCTCGCCGGCAACATCATCGTTCGCCAGCGCGGCACGAGCTTCCACCCGGGCCACAACGTTGGTCTCGGCAAGGACCACACGCTGTTCGCCCTGGCCGACGGCACCGTGAAGTTCGGCGTCCGTCGTGACCGCAAGGTCGTCGACGTCATCGCCGCCTGATTACGGCGCTGAATCAGCAACGTCAAAGGCCGCGTCTCTGTGCTTCTTGCACGGACGCGGCCTTTTTGCATCTTAGCTAGCCTGCATCCTTGCACACCGAACGGCGTCAATCGGGAGAACAGTGCGGAGGAGGAACACGCGTGAGGCAGTTCGAATGGTCAGAATGGTCAGAATGGTCAGATGACGCCATGAACAGCAGACGGCAGACGGTTTCGCTATGCGAAAGCGTTCAAGCCCAATCGGTAAGGTAGAACAATATGAGTGATTTTGTCGATCGAGTTACGGTACATGTCAAGGGCGGTGACGGCGGAAACGGCGCTGCGTCGATCCGCAGGGAAAAGTACAAGCCGCTTGCCGGTCCCGACGGCGGTGACGGAGGCCGTGGCGGCTCCGTGATTTTCGTGGCGGACTCCAACGCCACCAGTCTGTTGGACTTTCGATTCCTGCCGCATCGTGCGGCTCCCTCCGGCACCCAGGGATTGGGTGGCGACAAGGACGGCAGCAACGGCGAGGATATGATCCTGCCCGTGCCCGTGGGCACCGTGGTGTTCACCGCCAAGGGCGGTGCAGGCGAACAGAAGCAGCCCGGCGAGCCGCTCGCCGATCTTCGTCGTCCCGGTGACCGTTTCGTGGCCGCCGAAGGTGGTGCCGGCGGTCTGGGCAACCGTTCGCTTGCCAACCGTGCCCGCCGCGCTCCCGGATTCGCCCTGCTTGGCGAACCCGGTGAGGAACGCGATCTGGTGCTCGAGCTCAAGTCCATCGCCGACGTGGCGCTTGTGGGCTTCCCGAGCGCTGGCAAGTCCAGCCTCATCGCGGCGATGAGCGCCGCCAAGCCTAAGATCGCCGACTATCCGTTCACCACGCTCGTGCCGAACCTCGGCGTGGTGATGGCCGGATCCCGTCGATTCACCGTGGCCGACGTGCCCGGACTGATCCCCGGCGCATCCCAGGGCAAGGGACTCGGCCTCGAGTTCCTGCGCCACATCGAACGCACCGAGGTGATCGCGCACGTCATCGACTGCGCCACGCTCGAACCGAACCGCGACCCGATGGCCGACTACGAGGCGCTCGAGAAGGAGCTCTCCATCTACGCCGACCAGCTGGAACTGCCGCTCGGCGCCATCCCGATCGCCGAACGTCCGCGCATCATCGTGCTCAACAAGGTGGATGTGCCGGAAGCCAAGGAACTCGCAGAATTCGTGCGTCCCGAATTCGAAAAGCTCGGACTCAAGACGTTCATCGTCTCCACTGCGTCGCACGAGGGTCTCAAGGAGCTGTCCTTCGCCCTTATGGACATCGTCGACGAGATGCGTGAACGCGTGATCGCACAGGAGAAGGCCGAGGAGGAGGCCCGCGTGGTCATCCGCCCGCTCGAGGATCCTGCCCGTCGTCGCCGTCGTGCCAACGAACGCGGCATCGGCTTCGACTTCAATATCGAGCGCGAACAGAACGCCAACGGCGAATTCTGGTTCACCGTGACCGGAGACAAGCCCGAACGTTGGGTGCGCCAGACCAACTTCGACAACGAGGAGGCCGTCGGCTACCTCGCCGATCGTCTCGCCAGGCTCGGCGTGGAGGATTCGCTGCGCAAGATGGGTGCCCACGCCGGCGACGAGGTGCGCATCGGCCGCGGCGACTATGCCGTGTCGTTCGACTGGGATCCGACCATCGCGGCCGGTGCAGAGATGCTCGACGGCACCCCGCAGGCCAGCCGTGGCCAGGATCTGCGACTGCAGGAGACCGACGGTCGTACCCGTCGTCGTACCAACGCCGAACGCCGTCGTGAATACCACGAGTGGATGGACGCGAAGGCCGCCGTACGCGCCGCCATGCAGGCCGAACGCGCCGCCGGCCACTGGGCCGATCCGAATGTGCTCGACGATCCGGAAGACAAGACCAGCCTGATCGACCGTCTGAACATCAGCGGCGGCAACGCGGACGGCAACGGCAGCACCGAGACCGCCGCCGGCAACGACGACAGCCGAACCGATTCGGAACAGTAGTCACCCACACCACACAGACACACCACACAGAACAGAAGGCGCATATGTCCACGCAGTCACAAGCCGAAGTCAGACGAGCCATCGCAGAAGCCCACACCATCGTGGTGAAGGTGGGATCAAGCTCGCTCAGCGGCAGTTCCGGCCATCTTGACCCGGAGCGACTGCGCGGACTCGTCACCGCCATCGCGCAGACCGTGCGCATGGACGCCCGCGTGGTGCTCGTCTCCTCCGGCGCCATCGCCTCCGGATTCGGACCGCTCGGCTTCGACGCGCGCCCGACCGACGTGGCCACCCAGCAGGCCGCAGCATCCGTGGGTCAGGGACTGCTCATGAGCCACTACGAGGCCGCGTTCGGCCGTTACGGGCTGCGCGTCGGACAGATCCTCATCACCGCTCGCGACACCGTACAGGCCACCCAGTACCGCAACGTGCAGCGCACGCTGAACCGGCTGCTCGAACTCGGCGTGGTGCCGATCGTCAACGAAAACGACGCGCTCGCCAGCAACGAGATCCGCTTCGGCGACAACGACCGCCTGTCCGCGCTCGTGGCGAACATCGTCCGCGCCGACGCGCTGGTACTGCTCACCGACGTGGACGGCCTGTACACGGCCCCGCCCAAAGAGCCGGGCGCCCGTCAGATCCACTACGTGCCGAACGTGCTCGACACGTTGGAGAACGTGCGCATCGGCGGCACCGGCTCATCCGTGGGCACGGGCGGCATGGTCACCAAGCTCGAGGCGGCGCGCGTGGCCGCGGTCTCCGGCATCCCCACCGTGCTCACCAGCGCGTCGAACGCCGGCCCCGCACTGATGGGTGACCGCGTGGGCACGGTGTTCGCGCCGATCAAGCAGCGTGGCACGTCACGGCGACTGTGGATCGGATTCGCCGCGGACCCGCGCGGCACGCTTGTGGCCGACGAGGGTGCCGCCAAGGCGATTCTTGGCGGTCGCGCATCGCTGCTGTCCGCCGGCGTGGTGGGCGTGCGCGGCGAATTCTCCGCCGGAGATCCGGTGCTCATCGTCGACGAACACGGCAACAAACTGGCCAAGGGCATCTCCGGATTCGATTCGGAGGAGGTGCCGGCCACACTCGGACGCACCACCTCGCAGCTGCGCAAGTTGCTCGGCGTCGAGTACGCACATCCGCTGGTCCATCGCGACGATCTGGTGCTGCTGTAATCGGCGCGTATGATCGACTGCGATTTTTGCATGTTTTGCCGGATCGTCATCCCACTTGTTCGCCGGTCGATCATGACCGCCGACGATCGCCTAACGCATCCGAGGCCAATAATGGCAACGATTCCGCACGTCGACCGCATGATGTGATCCATCGAATATTGCGTCCCATATAGAGGAATGCAGTTCCCGATGGTGGTACGCTGATGCCGATTTTGAACCATGGCTCAAACCGAACACGGAATCGGGGCGAGCGGTGCAATTGGTGGAAGGCAGATCATGAACAGCGTCAGCGGCAATGACGTGAACAACGTCGTCAGCAACGACGGCGTAAACAACGACGGCGTAAACAACAGCGTTAGCAACAACGTCGTCAGCAACGACACGGCATACGGCGTTCTGGGCGTCGCCGCCGGCCTCGGCTCATTCCTCGGCTCGGGCACGATCCTCGCCCTCAGCTCCACACTGGCATTGTGGCGCGAAGGCCTGCAACTGGACGCCTC
Source organism: Bifidobacterium sp. UTCIF-39 (assembly GCF_006408715.1). NCBI lineage: Bacteria > Bacillati > Actinomycetota > Actinomycetes > Bifidobacteriales > Bifidobacteriaceae > Bifidobacterium > Bifidobacterium sp. UTCIF-39. The sequence continues at coordinate 84,013 of NZ_JEOG01000001.1, forward strand.
GCAGGTGGGTGCCGTATCCGCCATCCTCACCTTCGCCTTCGCCATCGGATCATTCTGTGGCGGATTCATCGCCCAACGTCTCGGTCTGGTCCGGACATTCGCCATCGACGTCGTCGTCTGCGTCGTGGCGCTCGCCATCTGCACCATCGCACCCAACTTTGCCCTGCTCGCGGCCGGCATCGGTCTGGCCGGCATCGCCGTCGGCGTCGACCTGCCCGTATCGATCAGCGTGATCACGCATGACGTGCTGGACGAGACCCGCAAAACGCACCTGGTCAGTCGCACGCAGGTGCTGTGGTCGGCGGGCATCCTCTGTCCGTACGTGCTGGCGCTGATCGTCAGCCCGCTGGGATTCCTTGGCGCGCGCATCGTATTCGGCGTGCTCACGGCGATCGCCCTGCTGACCGCGCTGTGGCGTGTGCTCGATCCGCGTATCGCCCGACTGCATCGTGAGGCGGCGGAGCGCGAACGGGCGATGGCGCGGTCGTCAGTACTATCGACGTCGAACGCTGGTGCCGTGCCCGCTGCCGCAACGAACAGGGGCATGATCGACGTGCTGCGTTCCGTCAACAAGCGGACCGGCCGCCCGTACGCGGTGATGTTCGCGGTGATCGCACTGTTCTACGTCATGTGGAATCTCATGGCCAACACGATCAACCAATTCCAGACGTACCTGCTCGTATCGCAGCACGCCTCGCAGACGCAGGCGATGATCATCGGCATCGTGGCCGCGGTATTGTGCGTGCTGGGCGGCGTGGCCTACGGTCGCGTGCCAAAGGGCGTGTGGCGTGACCGCATGTTCTGGGTGGGCGCGCTGGCGCAGGTGCTGGCCATGGCGATCATGGCCGTCGGCGGATCGATGCTGTTCACTGCCGTCGCCGTGATGCTGTTCCAGTTCTTCTGCAACTTCGCGGGCGAGATGAACGCGAAGGTGTGGACTCAGGAGACTTTTCCCGTGGCCGTGTCGGCGCAGGCGCAGAGTCTGATTCTGGGTATCGCCCGTATTCCGTGCGCCTTCGCGTCGCTTGCACTGCCGTCGCTGCTGGTGCCCGGACTGATCACCGTGGCGCTGTGGGCGTTCGTGGTGGTGGCCCTGCTGTCCGGCGTGTTCGGCGGGATGGTCGTGGTGCTTGGCCGGGTTCGTGTGCGGAGTGCGACGGTGGCGGCTGCGGCCACGGGGAAGGTGTGACAATCGGTGATAGCCGGTGATGGCGGTAACGGCGTCGACCGTGCCCCGGGTCAGAAGCGGTAGTAGGTCTTCGCGTTGGTGACGAACAGCGCGTCCTGCTCGTCGGGGGACAGCGTCTCCACGCAGCGCGCGTAGGCGTGCACCAGGTCGAGGTAGGAGCAGTGCAGCTTGTCGACGGGGAAGTTCGACGCGAACATGGTTTTGCCGATGCCGAAGGCGTCGAGTGCCGTGTAGATGCCGGGCTTGATGCTTTCGATGGTCCAGTAGTGGTCCATCGACGGCTGCCCGGAGATCTTGATCACGCAGTTGTCGCGTTTGCCGAGCTCATAGAGGCCGTCCTTCCACAGCTGCCATCCAGCGAGGTCGCGGTCGGCCCACATGCCCATGTGGTTGATGATGAACAGGGTGTTCGGGTGGGCGTCGATCACCTCGCAGGCGCGGGCGAACTGTGTGGGGTACAGCTGCATGTCGAAGCTGAGGTCGTGGGCGGCGAGTCGGTCGAGTCCGCTGAGCCATTCCGGATCGTCCATGTACGACATGTTGACGTACTGGTAGAGCGGGTGGGGATGCATGTTGAGGTTCTGCCTGATGCCGCGTAGATGGGGGTAGTCGAGTTCGCGTTCGAGTGTTGCGGCGAAGTCGGGGGAGGAGAGATCGCCGCCGCCGACGATCATGACGGGCAGTCCGGTTTCCTTGCTCTGCTGTTCGACGTCGGCGATTTCCGCGATGGGGTCGTCGGCGTTGGCCTGGACGTGCACGGTGCCGACCAGGTTGATGTTGCTGCCGTGCACCTCGTCGATGAGGTCGGTGGCCACGTAGTCGCCGGCTTGGAAGAGCGGATCCCATGGGCCTTCGAAGGTGAGCGGCTTGGATGGGTTGAACCACGAGTAGAGGCTGGTGTGCATGAGGTGCACGTGGGTGTCGATGAAGGGTCGGGGTGCGGCTTCGTGCTCCGGCGTTTCCGGGATAATGGTGTACATGCGGCCGGGTACCGGCTGCTGGTAGTCCTCGCCAAGCGTCATTGGTTGTGCTCCTTATTGTCAGGAATTCGGAATCGTTCGGACGTAGTTGTTTTGTTTTGTTTGGCGTATGAAAAAGCCCCCTCGCCGAGGGAGCCGTTTCAGGTTCGGGTTGTACCATCCGCATCCTCGCGGACGTTTCCTCTTACCCTAGGTTGGTGATTTGTGGTGATGCGTGTGTCCTCAAGGCGTAGAGGACGAAGGCGTACAAAAGTACGTCAAGTCCTCTACAACGATGAGGACACTCCATCACCACAAATCACAGTACGGTGCGGGTGTCGTTTTCGTAATTATTCCGTCCCTGTCCCGTCGCTGCGGTGGTTCCGCCGTCGACGGGGACGACGAGACCGGTGAGGTAGGAGGCGCCGGGGGAGGCGAGGAAGAGGGCGAGGTCGGCGCAGTCTTCGGGCTTGCCGGTGCGTCCGAGGGCGACGCGGTCGATGTAGGGCTTGAGGCGTTCGGGATCGGTCCAGACTTCCTTGTTGATGTCGGTTTCGATGAAGGCGGGGGCGAAGGCGTTGATGCGGACGCCGTACTGGCCGTAGTCGAGGGCGACGCAGCGGACGAAGCCGTTCATGGCGTGCTTGGTGGAGTTGTAGGCGGTCTGGCCCCAGTCGCCGTAGAGGCCGGAGACGGAGGTGTCGACGACGATGTTGCCCTTGGTCTCCTTGAGGTAGGGGAGGGCTTCCTTGGTGAGGTAGAAGAGGCCGTCCATGTTGACGGAGAAGAGCTTGTGCCAGACTTCGTCGGAGACGTTTTCGATTTCGCCGCCTTCGAAGATGCCGGCGTTGGAGACGACGACGTCGAGGTGGCCGAATTCGTTGACGACGTCCTGGACGAGGTCGTGGACCTGGGCGTGGTCGGAAACATCGGTGATGTGGGTGTGGCCGTTGTCGTAGCCGGCGACGGTTTCCTCGAGGGGGCCGGGGCGGAGTCCGACTGCTACGACGGTGGCGCCGTTGTCGAGGAATCCGCGGGTGATGGCGCGTCCGATGCCGGTGCCGCCGCCGGTGACGATGACAACCTTGCCTGTGAAGTCGTAAGTGTTCGCGGTCATGTTGGTGAATCTCCTGTGATTTCCGTTGTGGTCGCTGATGCCCGTTGAGTGTTCGACTGCGGTGTCAACGCGTTTGCATAGTCCAGTATAGATAAAATGGGCAACAATCCCTATATATGGGACAATTGTCGCGGGATATGTGCTTGTCGGACGTGTGGGTGTGCCCGACAAGCATCGAAGATGCTCTTCGGTGCTTATACGGCGCATGGGTGCGACGCATAAGCACCAGAGCGATGATGCGCTGCTTGTTCGATGCGCGGATGCGTCAAATAAGCATTCTGGGCGTGCCTCGGTGCTTGTGCGGCACATGGCTGTGTCCAATAAGCACTCAGAACGCGTTGTGGTGCTTATATGACACATGGGTACGTCATATAAGCACCACAGTGAGGTGGCGGGGTGAGCGGATCAGACGTCCTTGCCCTTGCCTTCGGAGATGCCGACGATCCAGCTGAGCAGTGCGCCGACGAGGACGAAGACGCCGAGGGCGACGAGACCGCCTTCGCCGGTATCCTGGGTGCCGAAGAGCATGTCGAACCAGACGCGGATGTTCGGTGCGAAGAATCCGCCGAATCCGCCGAGCATGGTGACGATGCCGATGCCGCCGGCGAGCGCGGCTCCGGTGAGCAGCTCGGTGGGCATGCGCCAGAAGATGGGTTGGCTGGCGATGACGCCGGTGGCGGCGAAGCAGAGGCAGATGATCGCGACGAGCGGGGATGCGAATGCGGAGGCCGCGATGGAAACGCCGGTGATGAGGAGGATGACGGCCACGAAGATGTGATGGTGACCGGCCTTGGCGGACCACTTGGGCAGCAGCCAGGTGCCGATGAGGGCGCAGACCCACGGGATGGTGGAGATGAGGGAGACGGTCAGACCGACCTTCTGCCCGACAAGTCCGGAGACCTGGGTGGGCAGGAAGAAGGTGATGCCGTAGACGCCAACCTGGATGAGGAAGTAGACGATGGACAGCACCCAGACGCGCCAGGACTTGAAGGCGCCCTTGACGGAGGATTCGGTTTTGACCGGGGCGTTGCGCTCCTCCTCTTCGATGGCGGTGGCGAGTATGTTGCCTTCCTCGCGGGTGAGGAAGCGGGCGGTGCGCGGGTTGTCGTCAAGGTAGAACCATGCGGCGATGCCGACGGCCACGGCGGCGATGCCTTCGAGGAAGAACATCCACCACCAGCCGGGGAGACCGGCGATGCCGTGCATCTGCAGGAGCAGTCCGGAGACGGGGGATCCGATGACCATGGCGATCGGCGCGCCCATGTAGAACAGGCCGCGGATCTCGTCCTGCTTGTCCTTCGGGAACCAGAGGGTGGTCAGGTAGATGGCGCCAGGGAAGAAGCCGGCTTCGGCGATACCGAGGAGCACGCGGACGATGAGGAACTGCGTCTCGTTGTGGGTGAACGCCATGCCGGCGCCGACGATACCCCAGAGGATGGCGAGGACGGTCAGCCATTTGCGGGCGCCGACCTTGCGCATCGCCAGGTTGCAGGGTGTGCCAAGGAACGAGTAGATGACGAAGAACAGGCCGGAGCCGAGTGCGTATCCCTGCGCGGTCAGGCCGGTATCGGCCATATACGACTGCTGGGCGTAGCTGATGTTGGTGCGGTCGAAGAACGCCAGCATGTACATCAGCAGCAGGAACGGAACGAGTCGGGCGCTGGTGCGTGCCACGATCGCGGCGAGCTCGTGGGTCTCGCCTGACTTCTTGGTGACGGTGTTGTCTGCCATGACGACCTCTGTAATTCGATGATGGATATTCCCCTGTGCCGTGGTTCGGTCGCGGCGTTCGGGTCGGCGACTTCGCTGACCCATACCGTGCGAGACCCCGTCGTTGGGGTTGAACACTGCACTGGTAGTCAGTGTATGGGGTTGGGATGGCCATCTCACCTGTTGGGATGGGTTTGACGATGGCAAAAGTGCCAAAATTTGCCTTCATGACGATATGTGACTATCGCATGGTGATTTTTCCGACGATATGATCAACGATCGTCGATAATCCCAAATATAGGGACACTATTTCACGGATGGTACAGTGACGAGTGTCGTCAGTTCACGACGCCGCGACATCGCGGTATCGATGCAACGAAGCGTTACGAACGACTCCAAATTCGAAACAAGGACAGGCATTATGGCATTAGCTCCATCATTGAAGCTGCCCACGATCACGCACATCCGCGCGTACAGCATGGGCGGTGCCGCGGCCAAGGTGCACGGCCAGGGCGGCGGTGACTATCACGATCAGGGCAAGGATCACTGGATCGACGATCACATCGCAACGCCGATGAGCAAGTACGACGAGTACAAGCAGTCCCGTCAGTCCTTCGGCATCAACGTGCTCGGCACACTCATCGTCGAGGTCGAGGCGTCCGATGGCACCACCGGCTTCGCCATCTCCACCGCCGGCACCGTCGGCTGCTTCATCGTCGAACACCATCTGTCCCGCTTCGTCGAAGGCAAGCGCGTCGACCAGATCAAGCTGATCCACGATCAGATGCTCAACGCCACCCAGTACTACTCCGGTGGCGGCGGCGTGGTGATCAACACCATCTCCTGCGTGGACCTCGCCCTGTGGGATCTGTACGGCAAGGTCGTCAAGCTCCCCGTCTATAAGCTGCTCGGCGGAGCCGTGCGCGACGAAATCCACTTCTACGCCACCGGCGCCCGTCCGGACCTCGCCCAGAAGATGGGCTTCATCGGCGGCAAGATGCCGACCCACTGGGGCCCGGCCGACGGTGACGAGGGCATCGCCAAGGACATCGCCACGCTCAAGGAGATGCGCGAGCGTGTCGGCGACAACTTCTGGCTGATGTTCGACTGCTGGATGAGTCAGGACGTCAACTACGCCACCAAGCTGGCGCACGCCGCAGCCCCCTACAAGCTGAAGTGGTTGGAGGAATGCTTCCCGCCCCAGCAGATCGAGTCCTACCGTGAACTCAAGAAGAACATGCCGAAGGGCATGCTCATGACCACCGGTGAGCACACCGGTACGCTCGAAGGCTTCAAGGAGCTCTCCGAGGCCGGCGTGGACATCCTGCAGCCCGACGTCGGCTGGTGCGGTGGCGTGACCTCGCTGTGCGAGATCGCGGCCGTGGCCAAGTCCCGCGGCCAGCTCGTGGTGCCCCACGGCTCCTCCGTGTACTCGCACCACGCGGTCATCACCTTCACCAACACGCCGTTCAGCGAGATGCTCATGACCTCGCCGCATGCCGACTACGTCCGTCCGCAGTTCGACCCCGTCCTGATCGACGAGCCGGTACCGCACGACGGCATCATCACCGCGGAGGAACTCGACAAGCCCGGATTCGGCGTCGAACTCAACCGCGAATGCCCGCTCGAGCGTCCGTTCGAGCACTGATCCAATCATGGAGGGTGACCGGTTGTGTGAAATACGCGACCGGTCACCCTCGCACATTCCAACCGTCCACCACTTCGCAACGGTGCCGTGTGCATCCGTTGTTCTGCCGCACGACCGACGCCAAAGGAGACCGATGGGCTACGGCACACACGTACAAGGACTTTCAATGACATCACTACCTCACAATGCGTTCAAGCAGGCGATCAAGGAAGGCAAGCCGCAGTACGGTCTGTGGATGGCCTCAGCATCGCCGACCATCGCCGAGATCTCCGCCGACGCCGGCTACGATTGGATGCTCGTCGACGGCGAGCACGGTCCGTACGATCTCAACACCATCCTCGACGTGCTGCGCGCCGTCGCCCCCTATGACACCACGCCCATCGTGCGTCCCGCCGCCGCCGACCCCGTGCTCATCAAGCAGGTGCTCGACCTCGGTGCACAGACGCTGCTGCTGCCCATGGTCAACACCAAGGATGAGGCGGAGCTCATGGTCAAGGCCGTGAACTACGCGCCCGAAGGCATCCGCGGCGTCGGCTCCCCGATCGCGCGTTCCGGCCGCTGGGGACGCATCCCCCACTACATGCGTGACGCCAAGAACGAGATTTGTCTGCTCGTCCAGGTCGAATCCCAGGAAGCGCTCGACAACATCGACGGCATCGCATCCGTCGACGGCATCGACGGCATCTTCATCGGACCCGCCGACCTGTCCGCATCGCTCGGCCACCCGGACGATGCCGCCGCCATCATGGATCAGATCCACCACGCGTTCGACGTGATCAAGGCGCACGGCAAGGCCATCGGCTCCCTCGCCTTCGACCGTCCGACCGTGGAGAAGTTCTACGAGTGGGGTGCCACCTTCGTGGCCGTCGCCGGCGACACCGACCTCTACGTGCGCGCGCTTACCAACGACATCGCCCAATACAAGGGCTGAACGCCGGGCAAGGGTGAACGCCGACCACGGGTTGAAAGGCTTTCCTTCCGCTGTTGCTGACCGTCAGGCCGCCTGCTCCTCTGGGTGGGCGGCCTGACGTATTTCAGCGCTTTCGCGTGATATTCAACAACGGCGTCCAACGCCCATCGACTAAGGTTGAACGATATGGTAGAGAACAATGCAGTGCGCACCGACGCGCAAGCCGCAGCCCCATCCGGCACCCGCACACTGATCCACGGCATCATGGTCATTCGGGCCGTGGCGGCCGGTGCCACCTCACTGCGCGCGGTGGTCGACGCCACCGGACTCAGTCGCAGCACCGCTCATCGTCTCATTCAAGCGTTGCGCGTCGAACGATTCCTCCGCGAAAACACCGACGGCGGTCTGCAACTCGGCCCCGCCCTCATCGAACTGGGATTCCAGGCCCTCGACAGCGTCTCCCTCCAATCCATCGCGCATCCCATCCTCGTCGACCTCGCCCAGCAGGCCAAGGACACCGTGCACCTCGCCGTCGAGGACTCCGGCATGGCCCTCTACCTCGACAAGATCCACGGCACCCGCGGCATCGAAATCCGCTCCTGGATCGGTGCCCGCATGCCATTGACCTACACCGGCATCGGCAAGGCCCTCCTCCTCGACTCGCCCAAACGCTGGCGCAGCCAGTACGTCCAGGACCGCAACCTCACCGGTCGTGACCCCGAGCACGACTACGCCGACGAATCCGCCTTCGCCTCCGCCATGGCCAAATTCGCCGAACAGGGCTTCGCCTACGACCTCGAGGAAAACGAGCCCGGCGTGCGCTGCGTCTCCGCCCCCGTCCGTGACGGCCGTGGTGAAATCGTCGCCGCCATCTCCGTCTCCGCCGCCCTTCCCTTCATGCCGCCCAAGCGCATGAAAGCCCTCGGGCCGCTCGTGGTCGACGCTGCCAGCCGCATCAGCGCGGAGCTGGGGTATAACACCTCCAAGAACGACTCCATCGAGTGATCCGGGAGTGATCCGGCGGAGGCGGCGCGTCTTCCGTCCGGCGGTAGACGAAGGCGTATATCAATACGTCGAGTCTGCCGCCGAACGGAATCCGCGCGCGTCCTGCGCCGGATCACTAGGTCCTTCGGTTTCCTTGGGAGGACTAGTGGGTGAGTTTGGGCTCGTTGGGGTTGTGCCCTTCGGTTTCCTTGGGAGGCTGTGTGGGGGATTTCGGCCTTGTCGGGATGAGGTCCTTCGGTTTCCTTGGGGAGGTGCGTGAGGGATTTTGGGTTTACCGGGGTTGGGGCTTTGAGAAGTCAGGCGGTGGTCCTGAGCTGGCTGGAGTTCTGTGATCTTCCCGAGGGCATTGCGTCCGCGATTTGTTGGGCAATGGCTCTGGTGTTTGTGCGGGTGTTGGTTGTGTTAGGCCAAATTGTGCTCAACCGGAGCGCACTCCAACTAACGACAGTGAATTACCTCGGAATAGTCGAAATAATGATGTCTGTCCTGATAGGGAACCGGCCCGTACCGAGTTTTCCTCGGATATCGCACTTGGGACACTTGGGACACTTGGGACACCGCGATTACTCAGAACAAATGCACACTGTGGTCTAACGGTTCCTAGCCAATTTTGATGGTGTTGTTCACGGCATCGAGTCTGGCGTTGTGCAGTCCGCTGCGGATGGTCGTGATGATGTCGTAGCGGCGTCGGTCGATCTTTTCGCCGAGCACGAACCCGGGGATGCCGGACGGGGCGCGTGGCATTGGCGCAATAGGGCGGCCTCGTCGTGGCAGAGAATGATGAATTGGGCTGTATCGTCGTTCTCTGCCAGCGACTGTGGCAGAGAATACGGAATTATGCTTTTTGGTCATTCTCTGCCACGATAATTTCCCTCTACGACTGGTCATGGATATAAGGAAGTCCAATATTCGGTACTGCTGCATTGGATTTGGATAGCAGTGGGACTAGTCCCTGATGGATCCGTGGCAGGGAACGAATAATAATGACGAATCTGCGTTCTCTGCCATGACTGTGTGGCAGAGAATGTCATTTTGCTGAAATATCGACTTCTCTGCCACGATTTATGGCAGGGAATGATGAATCATCCAGTATTTGTATTCTCTGCCAACAGCCGTGGCAGAGAACGGAGAAATATCCCTTTTGCGCATTCTCTGCCGCGAGCCGCCTGTGCCGCGGACCGCCTCTGCCACACGAGCCGCCTGTGCCGCGGACCGCCTCTGCCACACGAGCCGCCTGTGCCGCGGACCGCCTCTGCCACACGAACAGCTTGGAGTCCCGCTGCCATCCCACCAATGCTCATTGTCGGGGCGCGCCGCGCCAACACCTGTCGACCCGTCTGTGGGGTCGCGCGATTCGGAATCATGGAATATGGTTCGGTGTTGTGCGGGGTCATGCCACTCCGTACTTTCGGTTCGTCTACTCGTTGACTCGCGAAGCAACGCGAGCATATCGGAGTTCTTCTTCCGAAAACATCGGCTCCGCATTGGCGGAAGTGGTCTGTCGCGAACATCCGCAGTCACTTACCGCGTGGAAGTTGCCGAAGCCGTGGATGTGGATGAAGGCGTGAAAGCGTGACTGGATTCATCTGCCTGTCGTGTTCAACCTGCTGCCGCGAGCAGATTGAAGTCCTGAAATCCAAAGCCGTGAAAGTCGCGATCATGATTGCGGACGCCATAAACGCTATAGGAACGTGAGCGACGGTAAATCCGTTCTGTTCGCACCCCACTGACGCATGGAGGTCTTACTGCACGGAGTCTTTATCGCACGGAGGTTTCACTGCACGGAGGCTTCGAAACTGGCGAGGGACTGATCGCCGCTGACCCGGACGCGGGGGAGTGCCATCGGATCGTCGCCGGTATTCGCGCGGCCATACTTCGTGGTGAACGCGCACAGAAAACCGACCTCGCGGGCCGCGGTACGGGCATCGTCGGTCGTATCGCCGAACGGGTACGCGAACGCCTGATTCGCGCCCACGATCGTCGTGGATTTCGTCAGATCATCCACGATCTCCGCATGTGTCATCGCGCTGATCCTGCCGCCATGACCCACCGTGCCACCCGCACGATGCATGTCAAACGAATGCGACTGGAACTGCACGAACTCATTCGCATTCGCCACCACCTTCTGCGACGCATCCGCATCACTGGCGATGATGAACGACGTTGCCGGCACCCGATACTTCGCCAGCAACGGTACGCCATAATGCAGGAACCCCTCCTCGCCGTCGTCGAACGTGAGCACCACACTGCGCTTCGGCAGCGAATGCGTGCCCGCCACATACGCGGCCACCTCCTGCCACGACGGATAGTAGAAATCATTCGACGACAGATAGTTCAGCTGCTCCTCAAGCTTCGAATCCAGCAGATAGTTCGCGTCAAGATGATCGGGTGCGGCGCTCGCCGAATACACATAGTGATACATGAGCACCGGCACGCCGCCGGACTGCTTGTCCATCGAATCGACCACGTGCACCGTGCGATCGATGTGCGCCATATGACCGGACGAATCCGCAACGCTGTACGTGACCGTGTAGTCGCCGGGCTTCGACGTATCCACCGAACCCGACGTGCGAATGCGATCGTTGAGTATGCCATCCGTCGGCTCGCTCGCATGGGCGCCCGCCTCCAGATACTGTTCGCCCTTGAGCACGACCGTGTTCTCGTCGCCGTTCACGCCCATCACGATGTCACCGGGATCGGCGGTCGGCACGGCGGATTTGCTCGCCGGTGCGGTGATGGAGGAGTTCGGTGCGGTCGCAGTGCCCGGCTCGGTCGTCCTCATCGATCCCATCGAATCCATCGACTGCGAACGCAGCGCATTCACGCCCATCGCCACGCCCAGCACGACGACCAACGCCGCCACGATGAGAATCACCAACGACGCGGTACGGCTTCGCGCGCCGGCATGACGGCCGATCGCATTCGCATGCTGCGGGCTTTCACTGCGATTGTTATTTCGATTTTCATATCGGTTTTCATTTCGATTCCGACGGCTGGCCATCAGCGTCTCCCTGACTTCTCTTGGTTTCTCGATCTCTCTGCATCGTTGATGATTACAGCTTAGAACGATGCCGATATTGAACGAATCGGTCGCAGGGCTGATTCGGGTTCGGCTGATTTGGATTCGGTCTGTTGTTTTTCGCCGTCTGGTTATAGGCTGGAAACCATGGCTGAACTCGAAGCATGGCAGACCCTTAGCGACCGAATCAACTCCGTTTCCCCCTCCGCCACCCTCGCGGTGGACGGCAAGGCCAAGGCCCTCAAGGCCGCGGGCGTGGACGTGATCGGATTCGGCGCCGGCGAGCCGAATTTCCCTACTCCTGATTACATCGTGAACGTGGCCGCCGACGCGTGCCGCGATCCGAAGAACCATCGCTACACGCCCACGGCCGGCCTGCCCGAGCTGCGTCAGGCCATTGCCGACAAGACGCTGCGTGACTCCGGCTACGTCGTGGAGCCCTCGCAGGTGGTGGTGACCAACGGTGGCAAGCAGGCCGTCTACGAGACGTTCCAGGTGCTGCTCAACGACGGCGACGAGGTGATCATCCCCGCTCCGTTCTGGACGTCGTACCCCGAGGTCGTCAAGCTGGCCGGCGGCAAGCCCGTCGAGGTGTTCTCCGGCTCCGACCAGAACTTCACGCCCACCGTGGCCCAGCTCGAGGCCGCCCGCACCGAGCGCACCAAGGCCATCGTGCTGAACTCCCCGTCCAACCCCACCGGAGCGGTGTGGCCGGAGGAGACCGTGCGCGCCATCGGCGAATGGGCCGTGGCCAACCACCTGTGGGTCATCTCCGACGAGATCTACGAGCACCTCAACTACGACGATGCGAAGACCACCTATGTGGGTGCCGTGGTTCCCGAGGTGCGCGACCAGCTCATCGTGCTCAACGGCGTGGCCAAGACCTATGCCATGACCGGTTGGCGCGTCGGCTGGCTCATCGCCCCCGAACCCGTGGCCAAGGCCGCCGCCAAGCTCTCCGGACACATGACGTCCAACGTGGCGAACGTGTCGCAGCGTGCCGCGCTCGCCGCCGTGGCAGGTCCGCTCGACGAGGTGCATGTGATGCGTGAAGCGTTCGACAAGCGTCGCCGTGCCATCGTGGCCGCACTTAACGAGATCCCCGGCGTGGACTGCCCGACGCCCACCGGTGCGTTCTACGCGTTCCCGAACGTGGAGGCGCTGCTGGGCAAGCCGCTCGGCCCCAACGGATCCGTGCCCGCCACGTCGTCCGAGCTGGCCGCGCTGCTGCTTGACGAAGCTCACATCGCCGCGGTTCCGGGCGAGGCGTTCGGGGCCCCTGGTTATCTGCGCTTCTCCTACGCTCTGGCCGACGATCAGCTCGCCGAGGGCATGAAGCGCTTCCAGGATTGGGTCGCCGCCTGAATCTTATCCTGCCTTGCGGGTCGCTGATCGTCAGTTCCCCGTCACGTGGGCCGTGCGGCGTTACGTGGGCCGCGCGGCCCACGTAACGGGCCTGCAAAAACGTTGTAATTTCAACGATCCTGAACTGGCGTTACGTGGCGCGGACGGCCCACGTAACGCTTGGCTTGGGCTGCTTGTCTTGGATGGTCGTTCGGCGGTTGTCTGGTTCGGGCGATCTGCAGTGCGTCACAAGGGGCGGGTCGCGTCACGTGGCGCGCTTGGATGGTTCAAATCCCCGTCACGTGGGTCGGGTCGCGTCACGTGGTCCGGCCGGCCCACGTGATGGGCGTGTGGAAACGTTGCAATTTCAACGATCTTGAGCTAGTGTCACGTGGTGCTGGCGGTCCGTGTGACGTAACCTGGTCCGTGTGACGTCGCGATGGCATGCGACACGCGGTGATCGCATGATGGCCACACGGTGACAGTCCCATGATGATGGCCGCGCGATAATCATGACCGTTTGGCGCGATAATCATGACCGTTTGCAGGGGATGAATCGTGCGGGCAGGCGCGCGACTCGCCGTTATTTTCTTCGGTTTCTCATAAAAAACCCGTGGTGGCTGGACTTCATTGGCAAAAGCCGCTACTATGACCTCTTGGCGGTTCGCCGCCTGCCTAACACCTCTCGTTCGCGGGTGTGTGTATGATAGGCGAGGTTACCTAGGGAAGTGGCGCAATTGGTAGCGCAACGGTCTCCAAAACCGTAGGTTGTGGGTTCGAGTCCCGCCTTCCCTGCTAGAGATGAACAACGGTTGCATAAACCAGTGAGGGTGGTCATGGCTAAGAAATCTAACGCTGAAGAGAACGTGGTGAAGCCAAACGTCTTCATGCGTATCGGCCTGTTCATCAAGCAGATCATTGACGAGCTCCGCAAGGTCGTTACCCCCACCCGCAAGGAACTGGTGCTCTGGTCCATTGCCGTGTTCATTTTCGTCATCTTCCTGATGCTTTTTGTCACCGGCCTTGATTTCGGACTGGGCAAGCTCGTAATGCTCATCTTCGGCTGATTCATCGTCGTATCGCGTATCGTTCGCGGCTTCTGTAGAATCGACGCTGGATATCATACTGAATTCTTGAATTTCTAAAGGATGCCTGTTATGACTGATGAACTTGATGTGAACGACGAGGCCGTCGAGGTCCCCGCGACCGAACCCGTCGAGAACGCCGACGAGACGGAGAACGTTGTCGAGAACCCCGTCGAGGCTGCTGCCGACGACGCTGTGGATGCCACTGAAGACGTTGCCGCTGATGACGCCGAATCCGTTGATGCTGAGGCTGAATCGGCTGACGACACTGTCGAAGACGCTGATGACACTGTCGCTGATGACGCCGACGCCGCCGAGGATGATTCCGCTGCGGCCGCCGAATCCGACTCCGAGTCCGACTCCGAGACGGACGACGACCCCGGCGAGCGTGCCGTCAAGGCGTACGAGCGTGAACTGCGTACTCTGCCCGGCAAGTGGTACGTGCTGCACACCTACTCCGGCTACGAGAAGCGCGTGAAGGCCAACATCGAGTCCCGTGTGGCGTCGTTCGGGCTGGAGGATCAGATCTTCCAGTGCGAGATCCCGATGCACGAGGTGGAGAAGCACACCGCCAAGGGCAAGAAGGTCGCCACCGAGGTGCTGATCCCCGGTTACGTGCTCATTCGTATGACCGCCGACGAGGAAGCCCGTCGCATCGTCCGTGAGACCGAGGCCGTCACCGGCTTTGTGGGCCCGACCAAGGATCCGGCGCCGCTCACCCGCAAGGAGGTCGTCTCCATGATGGCCCCGATGATCGCTTCCGAGGCACTTAAGGCCGCCGGCGACAAGCCCGCCGCCGCACGCAAGCGCACCGTCGAGGTTATCTACAAGGTCGGCGAGACCGTCACTGTGAACAGCGGCCCGTTCGCCAGTATGTCCGGTGTGATCTCCGAGGTGTCGCCCGCCACGCAGAAGCTCACCGTGCTGGTGTCCATCTTCGGTCGCGATACGCCGATGGAACTCGACTTCAACCAGGTGGAAAAGGTAGTCGAATAGTCGCCGCCAAGCGCATCATCGCGCATTAACGTCAAGCCGCTCTTCGGAGCGGCTTTTTCGTTTGCTAAAGAACGCAGGATGGCAGCTAAACCATAAAGCTTGTCCCCGGACGCCGGAGGTCAGGGGATGATCATGCCCGCTCCTTAGATGGACTGTGGAGCTTATTGCCGTGCATGCACTGCAATTATTCGGCAATCTTCGAGTTCTGTGCGGATTCGAGCCTTGTGCAGACATCTATCTTCGAGTTCTGTGCGTTCCAAACCGGAAATCCCAAGTATGAACGTTGGAATTCCGCGCATCATACTTCGCGTTTCCGTTCTAGGGCGCACAGAACTCGCAGATAGGTGTCCGCAGGATCCGGGAATCCGCACAGAACTTGCAGATAGGACATGCATTTCGCGATTATCACGGGAAACTGCGCGCGATCCTCTCCATCTGCCTTTGTCCGAGGATGCAGTCCGAGGACGCAAGCCAGTCTGAACCATCCGATATCCCACTCGTCATCAGTGAAGTCCACAGCCATGATCGGCTCAATCCCGTTGTCGAACACCTCCCATTCCGACATGCAAAGCGCTGGGATGCCACGCTGCTGGTCCAAATTCGCACATGGAAAACTGTGGGAACAAAAACCGTCGTCCAACCAAGTCGGGCAGAATGAAGGCAAGAGTGCGGCACCAATGGGGGTGCCGGCTCCTCGAAAGGATGGACGACCAATGACCACCACCACCGCGACCACGAAAGCAAGCGACATCGTCAAGTACTACGACAACCAGGACGGCCCCACCATCGGCGTCGTCAGCAAGCCCGTCATCGAACAGGACGGCCTGTATTTCAAGGATCTCGACGGCTCCGGCAAACTCGACGACTACAAGGACTGGCGCAAGTCGCCGGCCGAACGCGCCGCATCGCTTGTCAAGGAACTCACCGTCGATGAGAAGATCGGCATGATCTTCACCAACTCGTGGCGCATGGGTCAGGAACTCAAGGATGGCGAACAGCGCGACGAAACCGGTCTGCTCAGCGAACAGATCGTGGAAGAGGCCGACTCCATCTTCAGCGCCGAAAAAACATGGGGCACCAAGTACTCGCTGCAGACGCTCAAACTGCGCAACCTGATCCTGCGCGCCAACCCCACCACACGCGAACTCGTCGACTGGATCAACCAGCTCAACGCCGTGGCCGAGGAGACCGAACACGGCGTGCCGGTACAGGTGCTCAGCAACTCCCGCAACGAGAACGGCGAGGCCGTGTTCGGCATGAACGAGGCACAGGGCGTGTTCGCCACCTGGCCGGGAACACTTGGCATCGCGGCGGCGGTGATCGGCACCGGCGACATGGGCGTGATCGACCGTTTCGGCAACGTCATCCGTCGCGAATGGGACGCCGTCGGCATGAAAAAGGGCTACATGTACATGGCCGACACCATGACCGACCCGCGCTGGCAGCGCACCTACGGCACGTTCAGCGAAAACCCGAAGCTCAACAGTGACATCTTCGACCACCTCATCCCCGCCGTCCAAGGTGGCGACGAGCTCACCCGCGACGGCGTGGCCATGACCGTCAAGCATTTCCCGGGCGGCGGTGCGCGCGAAAACGGCTTCGACCCGCACTACGCCGAAGGCCAGTGGAACGTGTACCAGACCGAGAACAGCCTCGAAACATATCATCTTCCCGCGTTCAAGGTGGCCGTCGCTCGCAACGCGGCGTCGATCATGCCGTACTACGCCAAGCCGAGCAAGGCGAAAAGCGCCGAACAGTACGATCTCAACGGCAAGCCGATCGACTGGCAGCCCGTCGGATTCGCATTCAACGAGTTCTTCATCCAGCGACTGCTGCGCGGCCAGATGGGATTCAAGGGCTACGTCAACTCCGACTCCGGCATCACGCACATGATGGCGTGGGGCGTGGAGGACCTGTCCGTGCCCGAACGCGTGGCGCTCGCCATCAACAACGGCGTCGACGTGATCTCCGGCGCGTTCAGCGTCACCGAGGCGAAGGAAGCGTACGAGCGTGCGCACAACGACTACTACGACACGCACGACGTGCCGGAGGGCTACACGCGCGAACAGGTGACGCTTGGCGACGAGGCGCTCGACCGCGCCGTCACGCGTACGCTGACCGAGAAGTTCACACTCGGCCTGTTCGACAACCCGTATCGCGATCCGTCCGTTGCCGAATCCGTGGTCGCCACGCCGGGCGACTGGGACGAGGCCTACGAGGTGCACTGCGACTCGGTGACCCTGCTGAAGAACGCCGATCGCACGCTGCCGATCGACGCGGAGAAGACCGACGGCAGGCTCGTGTACGCCGAGGCGTTCGGCAAGGACAAGGAGACCGGCGAGAAGAGCACCGCCTCGCTGCACGCCATGCTGGAGTCCGATTTCGGCCTGACGCTCACCGACGATCCCGCGGCCGCCGATTACGCGCTGCTGTATGCCGATCCGCGATCTGGCAACTACTTCAGCGCCACCAAGGGTTATCTTGAGATCGACGTATGCGAGAACAAGACTGTGTGCGACACCGATCCGGAGGGGCGTCCGTCCTCCGAGGGCACGCATGAGGAGACCACGCTGTACGGCGTGGGCCGCATCGCTGAGATCGCCGACGCCGTGCACGCGCATGGCGGCAAGGTGATCGCCTCTCTCAACGTGTCGCTCGCCTGGATGCCGGGCAATATCGAGCGCCATGTCGACGCGCTCGTGGCTGGCTACGACACGTACACCAAGGCGTGCGTGGATGTGATCGTCGGCCGTCATCCGGCGGTCGGCTGCCTGCCGATCACCCTGCCCAAGGACGATTCGGTGATCGCCGTGAACGCGGACGGCGTGTGCGTGAGCCCCAACGACGTGCCCGGATACGACAAGGACAAGTACATGTCCGAGTCGATGAAGGACGAGAACGGCAAGGCGTATGCGTACCGCGACGCCGAGGGCAACTACTACGAGTACGGATTCGGTCTGCGGTACTGAGTTGTACTGAGTCGCACTGAGTGATGCGGTACTGAACGTACTGAGTCGCACTGAACGTACTGAATTGCGTCGATAATCGCTATCGGGCCGCGTCTCGTCATCGATCCGCTGGATCGTGCGGGGCGCGGCCCGTTGGTATGCGGATGGCATGCGCGACGACACCGACCGCGATTGTCCACGACATCGTGCAAAATAGGAAAGCTTGTGTCTGGAGGGTTTATCCCGCTAGCACAGCACAGCAATAATCGGTTGCGGGAGGAAAACCTCCGCGGTTTTGCATGGATTCGCTCGTTGTCGTCCTTTCGATCTCGAACGGTCGTGCCATGCGCCGTGAACGGGTTCCGTCTGACCGCTTCACAGAAAGAAGAACCATACAATGGCTCCTAAGAAGAAAGTCTCGGCGCTGATCAAGCTCCAGATTCAGGCTGGCAAGGCCAACCCGGCCCCGCCGCTGGGCCCGGCCCTGGGTTCCCACGGCGTGAACATCATGGACTTCTGCAAGGCATATAATGCCCAGACGCAGGACAAGATGGGTCAGGTCATCCCTGTTGAGATCACCGTCTACGAAGACCGCTCCTTCACCTTCATCCTGAAGACCCCGCCGGCCGCGGCTCTGCTGAAGAAGGCCGCTGGCGTCGACAAGGGCACCGAAAACCCGCTGACCCACAAGGTCGGCTCCGTCACCAAGGCTCAGGTCCGCGAGATCGCCGAGATCAAGATGGAAGACCTGTCCGCTCGTGACATCGAAGCCGGCATGAAGATCATCGAAGGCACCGCCCGCTCCATGGGCATCACGGTTACGGACTGAGAGGAGAAGGACACATGGTAAAGCGTTCCAAGAAGTACCTCGCCGCTGCCGAGAAGATCGATAGCAGCAACCTGTACACCCCCAACGAGGCCATCGCCCTGCTCAAGAGCATGCCCGAGTACAACTTCGACCAGACCGTCGAGGCCGTGTACCGCCTGAACGTGGATCCCCGCAAGGCCGACCAGCTGGTTCGCGGTTCCGTGAACCTGCCGAACGGTACCGGTAAGACCGCCCGCGTGCTCGTGTTCGCCCGTGGCCCGAAGGCCACCGAGGCCACCGAGGCCGGCGCCGACATCGTCGGCGATGACGATCTGATCGCCAAGGTTCAGGGCGGCTTCCTCGACTTCGACGCCGTGGTCGCCACTCCGGACATGATGGGCAAGGTCGGCCGTCTGGGCCGTATCCTCGGTCCCCGTGGCCTGATGCCGAACCCCAAGACCGGCACCGTGACCATGGACGTGACCAAGGCCGTCAAGGACATCAAGGGCGGTAAGGTTGACTTCCGCGTGGACAAGCACGGCAACCTGAGCTTCCTCGTGGGCAAGCTCTCCTTCGACGAGAAGGCCCTCGACGAGAACTTCAAGGCCGTTGCCGACGAGATCAAGCGTCTCAAGCCGACCACGGTGAAGGGCCGCTACGTCACCAAGGTCACCATCACCTCCACCATGAACCCCGGCGTTCCGGTGGACGTGGCCACCGTCTGATTTCAGTCGGTTCAGTGATTTCGGTGGAGCCGCCGCCGATTTCCTCCCATCCGGTTCGTACTGGTCCCGGTAGGGCGGTTGTCCGGCGGTGGCTCCGCTCCAGCTTTTGATAAGCAAAGATTGCAACGGGAAGGACCCCGGAACAGTGCACAGTCACGTTCCGGGGCCCTTCTTTTTCTTTTCCGGAACGGTACCATGCCGAAATGTCCCCGGAAAGCTTGATCATCACGATCATCATTGGCCATTAACTGCGGATTGGGTGTGGCTGAGATACGGACCCGCAGCGCAGGAATCCGTTCGCTGCGGGTGTGCAGTTGGTTTGGCGTAAACCCGCAGCGTGGCGGTTCGTTCGCTGCGGGTTCATTGATAGACCAGCACGGACCCGCAGTGTGGGTGCTGGTTCGCTGCGGATCCACTGATGAATGATGACAAACCCGCAGCGTATCCGTGCCATCCGCGTTGACGATCCGTGCCGTCCGGGCCGAATGAACAAATGATCGTCGCTGCCGATCAATCGTCGAGCATCAGACCGATCTTGATGGCGGTGAGCAGCACGTACGCCTCGCGCGGATTCATCGGATCCCAGCCCGTCACCTCCACCGACCGCTTGAGTCGGTATCGCACGGTATTCGGATGCACGTTGAGCTCGCGCGCGGTAGCGTCGAGCGAATTGCCGGACCGCAGGAACGTGGACAGCGTAAGCAGCAGCGGATTCTCGGTATCGTCGCCGCGTAGCACACTGTATACGTTGTCGTACAGTTCACGTCGGGCGTCGGCATCGCCGAGCAGCGCACGTTCGGGCAGCACGTCGTCACTGCGCAACGGCCGGGGAAGATCGGTCAGGCAACGCGACGCACGGTGACTGTTCACCGCCGCACGCAACGTGTACGCGGCACCGTCGAGTCCCTCACGCACCGGCCCGATGCTCACTGGCGAATCGTCGGCGAAATACTCCGCCACCGCTTGGAAATAGTCCTCTGGTTCGCCACCGTTGCGGGGATCGATCAGCGCGACCATCAGCGTCTCATGTTCGCCGATCAGACATTCGCCGCCCAACGATCGCACGGCTTCCCGGATCTGACGATGTGCCATACTCAGACTGATATCGCCGGTATGACTACGCATATGCCCGGCCATGGCGAAGCAGTGGAATTCGTTCGACCATCCGAGCAGACTCATGCGCGACGACACCTGATGGCTGGTCACGCCGTCGAGCAGATCGGCGATGGTGAGCGCTTCGAGTCGTGCATCCCAATCGCCGCGCGCCTGCGCCGACGATGCGTAGACGGTGGCGGCCGAGAACGCCACTTCGCGCGAATAATAGAGCATGGCGTTGCGCATGTCCTGTTCGCGCCCCGGTTTGGCGATGCGCGTGACGTTGCGTTCGAGCACGTCTACGATGAACCGCGTGAGTTCCACCGTCTGATTGAGTGTGATCGACTTGGTGAATTCGAGCGGTGCCACAAAGAAGATGTGATCGGTGGACGGGTGCAGGAATTCGTCGGCGATATCGGCCGAGGATAGCGGCTTGTGGGACGTGGGCGACGCGTGGTCGGTGTCGGCTCTGGCGCTGTGGTCGGTGTCGGAAGCGGCGCTGGGATTGGTGGAGTCCGCGCTGCCGGAGTCGGTGCCGTGCCTGCCGTTGCCAGTATCGCCGTCGTGGGCATCGACAATCAGTGAATCGGCGAACGCCGACGCGTCGATCTGCGAGAACCAGTCGACGAAATCCGTCACGGCCGTTTCGATGATCATGCGGAGCTGGTTTTTGTCGGCGGCGTTGAGCGCGCGATACCACGCGAGATCGGTGTTGAGTTGCAGTTCCGCCTCGCGCACGAGTTCCCGCAGCGCGGGCGGCAGATCGACCGGCTTGACATGCGGCTGCCGACGACGGAATCGCGCGGCCAGTTGTTCCGCTTCGTCGGCCACGGAGGATGCGGGAACGGATGCGGGGGAGGCGTCTGCGGAATTTGCGGACCCCGATGAGTCCCCGGATGAGGCCCTGTATGTCGTTACGGACGGCGAATTCGTCACAGACGATGTTGTCCGCGCGGGCGATGTCTTCCGCAGCGACGTCGCCGAACCCGCCGCCGTCGCTGAACCCACAGCCGATGCCGATGCAACACCGTGTGCACTGGTCACCGCGGATACATCGGCAGCATCGGGCTCATGATCATCGTTGAGTATGATCGGCTTGGTCCGGACGGTGGTGCGGCGTCGCGGTTGTGTGGACTTGGTCTTGGACCGTGTCTTTTCGCTTTCCGAGGCCGGAGGTACAACCTCGGTGACGACGATATGCCGGGTGCGTTTGGTTGTCCGCGTTCTTGCCGCGGAAGTGGATCGTTCGGAGACGGCGTTGGACGAATCGCTTATCGCCGAACCGGCTATCGTCCCGTGTGCACTGGCTGAATCGCTTGCACCAGCCCGTTCGGCATGAGCAACGTGGTTCGCCGCTCCCGCTCCCGTCGTCGCCGTCGGTTCAGTCGTGCCTGTCGCGGTCCTATCCGCAGTGTTGTTGGCGCCGTCGGTGCTGTCGGCACTGTCCGTCACGCTGTCCGCCGCGTCGCCGACAGGCTTCGGATCAGGCACCGGTGCCGACTGCTTGCTGCGACTGCCTCTCGAAAACGCGGAACGAACTGAAAATGCCATACGCCCCAGCATAGTCGGCACCTCTTCGGCGGACGGTATCGTTCAGTCGCGCGAGAACGTGTTCCGATGCAAGATTCGGCTCAACGACTCGCTTGCGATCGATCGACCCTCTCAGGCGCATCCCCGCTATCGCGGCGGAACCAGAGGGCCAGGAAGGCGAAACAAAAGACCAGCGGGAGCATATGACGGTCGAAATTGTTCGCCGGAGCGGTGATCATCACGCCCATAAGCAGCAGCATCGGCAGATGATAGGCGAGCGCACGCCAACGACGTCGCACCACCTCGGCGGCACCGACCACAAGCGTGAGGATCGTCCAGAAATTACCGTGAATCGGCCAGCCGAGCACGGGAATATGCGACCATCCGTTCGCGAATCCCGCCACCGCGTTCCGCCAGTCATGATTCCAACGGCTGATCACCGCGGTATCGTTCTGCACCTTGCCGTTGTTCACGTAATAGATCGCCGACACATACGGCACGTCGAACACGTCGAAATAGCCGTAGCATTTGGCGAGCAGCGCGTCGATCGCGACCACCGGACTCGCCTTGACGATGTCAAGCCAGGCGCTGTTGAAATCCTTCATATCGTCGGCGGTGACCGTACGCCACTGGTAGGCGATGGTCTTGCTTTCGGAACTGCCCGACGATTTCATACGGTCGGCGTCGTTGGGGAAGTACGCCTTGGCCGCGCCGTCGAGATCGATGATCGGGGCGATCTTCTCGCGAGCGCTCGCCGGAATGCTGTCCGGATCGCGCTGGGCGATGCGTCCGATCTGCTGCAATTGCACGCCCTTGCTTTCGATCGGATCGCCCCCGATGATCGTGTTCGTGGCGGTGAGCGCGGTGATCATGCCCTGGAATGCGATGAGCGGAATGAGCAGGGCGACCGCATAGGTGCGCCAGCGTTTGCGGTCGGCGAGCAGGGCGAGTACGAGTTGCAGTGCCACGATGTACAGGCCGTATTTGGCGCTCGCCAGCATGACAAGCGTGCTGAGTGCGAGCGCGATCACCGTGATGCGACGGGGTTTGGTGGGGGTGATGGGTGCCGCGGTGGCGGGGGAGTCGGTGCCGTCGTACGCAATCGTGCCGTCGCAGACAGTCGTGCCGCTGGATGCAGTCGTGCCGCCGTATGCGGACGTGGCATACAGCTCATACAGTGCGCCGAACCACCAGACGAATGCGAATGCGAACAGCGGCGATTTGGTCAGTGAGATCGTGCTGAAGATCACGATCGGGTTGAGCAGCAGCAAAACGAACACGATCACGCGGGTGACGGCCGACGCAGTGCCGCCGCTGACGCCCGTCGCAAACGGACGGTTGAGGAATCGATTCGCCGTCGCCGCGCAGCAGAACGCGACGAACAGGAACTGCATGCCGGACAGGATGATCAGTCCCGCGTCGGGCGCGCCCGTGAGCGTCTGACTCGCGTAGCCCATGCCGCCGTACAGCAATGTGAGCAGTATGTTGTGTTGGTTCGTGAGGAATGTGGGGTCGGCCGGCCACAGATAATGCGCGGTCGGATAGACGTCCATGATCGTGCTGACGATATTCGTGCCGTCGAGATACGGCTGTGGATTGCCGTGCGACTGCTGCCAGAACGACGTGAATTCGCGGATCTGTGAGAACACGTCTGCGCCGAACGCGCTGAGCAGCGTGATATAGCACCACGCCCATCCCACGACCAGCACCGTGAAGATGCGGCGTGTGCTGCTGGTATGGCGTATGATGGTGCGCTCGTGCTTGACGATAATGGTGGTCGCCGGGCGCGCGAGTCGGCGCAGGAATCCGCAGATTTGTCCACTGACGGTGTGGATGGTGTGCACAACACTGGGGATTATGCGATTGCGGGCGGTGTGATTGCGGGCGGTATGACTGTGCCGCCGACCGACGGCCGTGGCGAGTACATGCACGATCGTGAGATAGACGCAGAACATGACCGCGCCGAGCAGCGCGTTCCAGATCGAGAACTCCGCGATCGACCCGTCGGCACGATAGATCGGTCCGACCGCGGAGCAGAACGCCAACCATAGGCAGGCGAGCGTCGCCACCGTGCGGCATAGCGCGCGTACCATGCGCGGTGGTTCGGATGCGCGCGTAGTGCGTGAAGTGCGCGCTGTGCGGACTGTGTGTGGTGCCCTGCGTGCCGATTCGTGCGGATTGCGTGCCGTATTCATTGCCTCGATTGCATTCGTTTGTACTGTGCTCGTCATCGTCACTGATTGTAGGGATTTGCACGGAATAACCGAACTTGTGTACAGGGGCGCATCGGTTATCTACTGGGGCCAAAATCATGAGAATTATAGGGAGTGTCTTGGTGGGTGTGTGACTGGTCTTGTCTGCCAGTCGCGAGGCCGGCGGGAAGGGGCTCTCGCTTGAGAGCAGCGCCGATCGAAGCAGTGACGACATGCAGAAAGACGGTTCCACGCCTCGGTGCGTATCTGACGCACGTATGCACCGAACAAGCACCGGACGCACGCCCTGATGCGCATATGACGCACAGAGACGTCGAACAAGCACCGGGGACACGCTCCAGTGCTTGTTCGACGCACGCGTGTGACGAACCCGCACCGAGCCGCACGCCTCGGTGCGTATCCGACGCACGTTTGTGCCAAACCCGCACTAGGGGACGCGCTTCAGTGCACATTCGACGCACACCTAAGACAAACCCGCACTGAAGGACGTGCTTCGCTGCGTATCCGACGAACATCCGGGACGAACCCGCAGTAGGAAACCCGATCCAGTGCGTATCCGACGCACGCATGCGACCAAGACCAGTTACACACTTAAAGAGACACTCCCGAATTGTAGGTTGGTCATACCGTAATTGTCGGGATTGTGGGTTGTGTGTGTGGGGTGCACTAACAGAGATCGGATGTTGGTTGGATGTGGTGGTTATCAATTGAAATATGAGGCTTGGTGTGCTGGGAGTGTGGATTGTCTGCGATGGTGTCGGGCCGTGTGAATGCTTGAAGCCATATTGATGCGGCGGGTGCTGTTGTATTGCGGAGGATCATGTGCGGTGCGCCGAGTGTGGTGCGCAATAGAATAGGGGGTAAAGGGGTATAAAAGGTATCATTTGCATGATGTCAGATGTATTATTTCTTGCAAAAATACGAACGCTCAAGTGGCGTTATGATTTGTGAACAAAGTCAATGTGAACTTTTTCTCGAATTCGATTTGTTTCGCATACGGGGGTATAACTGTATGTGTGGGGGTAATCCTCGATTCGTGTGGTCGGGTATGGGGGTGCGATGTTGTGCCCTATGCCGCGAGTGCAGGAATCAATGGCAATAGCGGAGCAGAAAGAGAGATATTTCGCTATGACTATGAAGAAACTGTTTGCAGGCCTCGCCGCCGCGGCCACACTCCTCAGCGGCATGGCCCTCGGCATCAGCACCGCCAGCGCGGCTGAGCCGGTGAGCTTTGCGGACAACAAAACGATTACTGTAACGGCATCGGATGCTCAGCAGTTTTACACTAAGCCCGTTGATACGCAGAATTTGCAGAAGAATTTGCGTGAATTCAAGTACGTCAAGCTTGCAGGTTATGAGGCGGTTCCCAATGCCAGTGGAACTGGTATCAAGCTGGTTGATGGTATCACCGGTGACGCGGCCAATGCCGCATTCGCGGCGGCTGGCTATGATGCTGCTAAGAATGGGAATGACCCATGGCAGTGGCTTGGCACGACTTCCGGCACGTGGACGACTGATCAGACTAAGGGCTTTGTGGACGCACTGAAGAATTCTGCAGAGACTGACATTACGCCTGACGCTTCCAATGACGGTAAGACCTTGACTTTCTCGTTTGAAAGCGCAGGTCTGTACCTGATTGTCGATCAGAGCGGCGAAGTGACTGTCACCGATGACGAAAATTCGAAGTTGGTGTGGGTGGAGAATGGCCCCTTCCTCGCTGGTACCAAGATCGACAATGCCGCCCCTACAATTCAGAACTCCAATGGTGTGATCGGTGCCGGTGTCATTGATGCTAAGAGCAACTCGGTCGAAACCCACAAGGGTGGTTTTACCTTCCACAAGAAGGATGCCAATAATCTGCCGGTTGCTAATGCCGTGTTCGTGGTGAAGAACGATAAGGGCGAGTACGGTCTGTACTCCAACAGCAACTGGACCTGGACGAATACCAAGCCTGATGTTACGAAGTTGCCGACGGATGATGTTGATCGGAAGGCAGCTGGTTTCTTTGTGAGTGGAAGTTCTCAGGGTTCTGTGATTGTGCAGGCTCTGACTGAAGGTACGTACACCGTTGAGGAGATCAAGGCTGCCGACGATTATCTGCAGACCGCGTTGCCGTCCTTCACCGTGACCATTGGCAAGGACGGCACGGTTTCCGCATACGACGTGGATACGAATGACACTTGGGGCCTTGTCGACGGGGATACGACTAACGGTGTGACCGTCAAGAACGTGAAGTCCATTACGCAGCTGCCGCTTACCGGTGCTGCTGGAACGATCCTGTTCTCGGCTGTCGGCGTGCTGCTGGCCGCTGCTGCCGGTACGGTGTTCCTCAAGTCCCGTTCCACCAAGCGTGCTCTGCGCGCCTGATCTGATCGGGTAGTAACTGAGTTTGCGTCCGGGCTATACGTTGCATGGTCCGGACGCAAACTCGGTTTATATGAACGTGTACTAATAACCGGCTGTGAATGGTCGATGGCGATTGTCGGCCATTCATAGTCAGGAATGACAATCAGCAACGTCGAACGACTACGACAGTCGTAATGACGACATTTGCGTGCGTGACGCAACGCGAGAGAAGAGCAACGAGGAATTGAATTTGATGGGTGCAAAGCGTGTATTGGCTGGTTTTGCCGGCATAGTGGCGGCTCTGGCCATAGGTCCGTTGGCAGTAGGAGTGACGGCCAATGCTGCGGAGCCGGACGCCACGGTCAATGACGCCGCGAGCTTTCTGCAGGCGGCATTCCCCTGCACTGCGGGACAGACCAAGCGAGTGATCGTCAACGGCGACATCGCTCTCAATGCGGACAACAAGGGCAATGACACTACTGTCGCATGCCAGTTGACTATCGTATCCAACGGTGAACATCAGTTCACGTGGTCGGGATCCGGCAAGCTGTTCGATGTGCAGAACGGCGGCAGCATTGTCATCGGTGATGATGAAAACAACCAACTTACCTTCACCAACACCGACGATCAGGCACACGGATCGCTGGTTCATCTGAACAACGGCGGAAGTCTGACCATCAACGGCGGCACGTTCACCAAGCTGCGGGCTGGTGCCAGCGCGGTGGCCGAGAGCAACGGCGGCACGGTGACCATCAACGGCGGGTCGTTTACAAACAACACGACGAATGGCAATGGCGGCCTCGTTCATCAGACGAACGGCACCATCGTGATCAGCGGCGGCACGTTCTCTACCAACACGAGCGAACGCGGATCCGTAGTGTATAACGAGGGCGACGGTGGACGAATCGAAGTCCACGGCGGCACGTTCACGAACAATACGTCCAATATGGCCGCCGGTGTGATCATGCAGGACTCGACCAAGGGCACCATGCTCGTGGACGGCGGTACGTTCTCCGGCAACACGGCCGGCACCAAGGGCGGAGCGATCCACAGCAACGGTACGTTGGTGGTCACATCGGGGGACAGTGGAAAGACGATACCGAAGTTTGAAAAGAACACGGCCAAGGGGAATGACGATGGCCAGGGTGGCGGTGCCATCTCCCAGGATCGTGGTGAGATGACAATCTCCGGTGGAAAATTCACCGGCAACCACACCGTCAGCACCGCATACATGAGCGGTGGCGGTGCGGTCTACGCCAAGGGATCGCTCACCGTGTCGAACAAGAACGGTGACAAACCGCTGTTCGACGGCAACTGGGCGGGAATCGAGGATAGCAACACCGTAAAATTCACTGATAACACCGGTCTTGAGACGGCCTCCGGTACCACTGATACCAAGGGAACTATCGGACACGGCGGCGCGGGTGGTGCGATCTTCCTGCAGAACGGCAACTCCAAGGGATTCATCCTCGGTGGTGAATACATCAACAACACGTCCGGGTATCTTGGCGGTGCCATCTACACCGAGGAGGACTCCACCACGTATGTGGCACCGGCCGTGGCCACGCTCAACAAGGCCGGCCACTTCGGTGGTGGCTTGTGGCTCTGCCCGTCCGGTAATGCCAGCGCCTCGCAGGGCGGCAACATCGCACTGCTCAATAACACGGTCGACGAGTCGATCGACGAGAACCCGGAAAACCACGAAGAGAAAACGGGATTCCCCACTGAGGCCGGCGACGATCTGGCTTTGATGAACCCGGGGTGGAAGAGCCAGTGGGGGAAGATCACCTATAACGCATTCGAGCTGCTCAACACATGGTTCACGAATCGTGACAAAGCTGCCGTCACCTGGTACTGGGACGGTCAGCCGGAAACCATGACCAGCGGTTTCGCCGACAAATATCAGCAGAAGGATGGCGGTCAGGGGGCAAACGCCGTCAGAGCGTACAAGCATGACGGCAGCGATGCGCCCGATAAGAGCAGTGGCAAATATCTGCGATACGCCGAAGCCACTCGTGTGGAACAAGAGCCTGCTTTGTTGCAGCAGGCCCACGGGGACAACAAGAAGCACGGCATTGACGACACCGAGGGCGGTATCGCATTGAAGGCCATCCCCACGAACGACGCAGGTCTCAACGCCGCGTGGACGAACGCGCGTGTGCTGTTCAAGCACAATGCGGCACGACTGTCCGGCGGCGCGTTCGGATCCAACGGGCGCGTGATCTTCGCCACGCCGGACGCCGCCACATGGACCAAGATCGACGCCGACACCAAGGCTGCGATCGCCGGATCCGAGTGGAAGGTGACCGGTCCGGGCGCGAACCAATGGGATCTGGAACCGTCCAACTGCCTGACGCTCGACGAGCAGGATCCGAAAAACTGGTCCAGCGAATACGCCGACAGGGTCACGTACACGCTTAACTACTGCTGGCACTACGACTACAACGCGACGACTGGCAAATTCGATCCGAGCACCACGCCGTCGCTGATCGTCACCGACAACACCGGCAGCGATCAGACCAAGTACGTGGGCAAGGACATGAACCCCGAACCAGGCGTCTTCTCCATCGACAATCTTGCCGACGGGAAACAGTTCACGTTGACCGAGATCAAGGCACCGGACGGATATCAGCTGTCCAACAAGACCTACACGTTCACGGCCGACGCCCAGAGCTTCTCTCCGCCGATCAGCGTGGACGGAGGCGTGCTGCCCGACAACGAAATCGGCAACAGCATATTCGCGGTCGAATGGACGAAGATCGACGCAGCGGACTCCGACAAGACCAATCCGACACCGCTTGCCGGATCCGCGTGGACGCTCACCCGTAAGGACAGTGTTTTCTCCAAGACGATCACGGATTGCGTGCCTGTCAACGATAAGAATGAGCCCGACAAGAACGGTCATTGCCCGGCCAACAGCGACGGCAACGGGTACACCTACGCCGATCAGGACAAGGTCGACGGCAAGTTCCTCATCCGCGGACTGGCCCCCGGCACGTATACGCTCAAGGAGAAGACCGCGCCGGATGGGTATGATCTCAACCCCAACGAGTACACGTTCACCATTCCCACGTCTGATAATGTCAATGCAGATAACCCGGTTCTTCACCCAGTGCGCGACGGCGAGACCAGCGGCATGATCGGCGACAGCAAGAGTCCGGTTGGCGCGCCGATGGTCACCAAGACCGTGCAGAACGGAACCTGGGCCAAGAATACGACGTTCAAGTTCCGACTGGCTGGTTCGGGTGAGCATGCTGACTCGGCTCCGCTGCCGACTGACGGTTGCATCAATCAGGGCACCGTGGCGAAGGACAAGTACTGCGACATCAGCATCACCGGCAACGGTACTGATCAGACGTTGTCCGCGAGCTACGGGAACATCGCGTTTGCGAACGTGACCGAAAAGACGACCTACACGTACACGATCACGGAGATCGGTACCGATGGCCAGCCCGGCACAGGCGGCACTGCGGGAGGACTCGTCTACTCGAAGGATGTGTGGAACGTCACGATCACCGTGAATCCAGCGGCGAATCCGGTGGTGAGCATCGCCTATGAGAAGGCCGACGGCGCTGGTGGCGCTGGTGGCTCTGCCGATACGGGTGCCGATTCCGCCACATTCGTGAACGTGGGCGCGGTGAGCAGTCTGCCGTTCACCGGTGGCGACGCGCGCATGTGGGCGATCGCCGGCGGCGGCATCGCAGTGCTCGCGTTGGGTTCCGCAATCGCCTACGAACGCATGAAGCGCCGCGGCGAGTAGCGGTCTTGATGCGGCGAGTGATGCCGTGATCCTGAGATGGAGTTCCGGCCTGACTTGAGTCGACGACTTAAGCCAGGCCGCTCCACTATGACTTATCGCCACTATGTCTCACGCGCCTGCGGGTTCGTCTTGCGCGTGTGTTGAATGTGCACTGAGGCGTGTTCCTTACTGCGGGTTTGTCGCATGCGTGCGTCGGATACGCACTGAGGCGTGTCCCTTAGTGCGGGTTCATCTCACACGTGCGTCGGATGTGCACTGAAGGGTGTTGCTTGCTGCGGGTTTGCTTCGCTCGTGTGTTGGATGCGTAAAAACGAGGTTGTGCCGGTCGCTCGGCGCGGTCTTTGCTTTGCGTGTGTGTTGAATGTGTACTGAGGCGTGTTCCATACTGCGGGTTTGTCGCACGCGTGTGTTGGATGTGCACTGAAGGGTGTTGCTTAGTGTGGGTTTGTCGCACGCGTGCGTCGGATGTGCACTGTGGTGATGATTCTGCATTGGGTGTTGTATCCGAGTTCTCAGGTTTTGTGGCAGGGAACGTTGATTGTTCGTATTTTTGTATTCTCTGCCACGACCTCTGGCAAGGAACGCAACAATGCGTTATTTCTTCGTTCTCTGCCACGGAGAAACTGCATATTGGACGCGTCTGCGTGGCAGAGAATCTGTATATCGCGTGATTCGTCATTGCTTGCCACGCCAGTGTGGTGCATGATGACGATAGGTCTATGAATTACGTGGCAGAGAATATAGATTTTCCTATGTTTTATGCTCGCTGCCACAGCCCGTGGCAGGGAATGCAGGATTATGGGATATTCGCGTTCTCTACCATGATTATGTGGCAGGGAACGTAGAACCGCGCAGTATTTGAACTCGTTGCCACAGCCCGTGGCAGAGAATACAAGATCGCGCTGTATTCACACTCTCTGCCACGGTCTTTGGCAGAAAACGCAAAATGCGTCATATTCCGCGCTCTCTGCCACGTCAGGGTGTTTTCAGTCGACTAATCAATCCCGCTTGGTCCTCTGCAGTATCCCACGCTGCGGGATCAGTGGGATCAGTGGGATCAGCGGGACCTGCGAGACCAGCGGTCCAGCGAGATTGAGGCTTGATCAGTGACGGGCGAAGCCGGAGAAGCCGGCGCAAGCGAGCGAGGCGACAGCGGCCTTGATCAGATCACCGGCCACGAAGCCCATCGAGGCGAGCGCGACGGTGGCGATCGGCGCACCGGTGAGCGCGGACTGGATCACGAAGCCGAACGCATACACCACAACCACGCAGCCGATCAGGCTGGCACCGAAGTAGCGCAGTGCAGTGAGCGCACGCTGGGCGACCGAACCGGTGCGTGCCTTGCCTCGCAGCAGGGCGGCCACGATCACGCCGGGCAGGAAGCCGATCAGGAATCCGGCGCTCGGACCGAACAGTGCGGCCGTGGACGCGCCACCCGCGAACACCGGCAGACCCGCGGCACCGGCGGCAAGGTAGACGGCCATCGAGGAGCCGGCCTCACGCCAGCTGAGCGTCAGTGCGGCAAGCATCACCACGAACGTCTGCAGGGTGATCGGCACCGGCGTGCCCGGCACCGGAATCTCACCGACCGCGGCCGACGCCCACATCAGTCCGGCAAACAGCAGCACCTTGGCCCCGGAGACCAGCAGACGACGTGCGCGCGTGGAGTCGGCGGTCCTGGAGACTTCGCTAAGAGGCTGGTTGCTGTGTTGTGCGTTCATACAAATTCCCTTTCCGTCATGGCGGCGATCAACATCGATTGACGTCCCCACTCGTCATATGCGACTTGATCCATGACGTGAAAACGTTGCAATCAAGCCAATTGTTTACTGTATGGCATTCATCCTAGGGATCCAGGCTACGGAACGGTTTGTAGGAGCATACAAAATCCGATCGGGAATTTTGTCGTCTGCCGTCTTTCGGGTGCAATGCGTACGCGAGTAGGTTGTGGGATACAACCGGTGCCATGGGTGTGGGCATCGGTCGGGGAATCATCGTCGCGCGGCAAGGAGCCTGTATGGAACGGTCGGATCAGTGCACCGGCATGGGAGCCAAGGATGATCGTGCCTCCGACGGGACGCCACTGATCGCCGTTCCCAATTGCGCCGGCGACGTCGCTGATTCCAATGATTCCGTGCAGTCCGCCGATTCCGTGCGTGTGCTGACGAGTGTGGATTCGACCAACACCTATGCGACCAGTTCGGTTCGTCGGGCGCTCGCTGAAGACGACATTGATTGCGTGGATGTGGTGCGTGGCCTGTTCGACGATGGACATGCCGAATCGTCGGCCACCGAATCGTCTGCCGTTGCATCGGACTTCGAGCAGCGTGTGCCGATGAGCGTGGTGCTGTCGGATACGCAGACGGCCGGTCGTGGACGACTGGATCGCACATGGTACAACGAGCCGGGCGAATCGTTCGTCGGCACGTTTGTGACGGCAGTGCCCAAGGCGCTGCTCGATGGGGGAAGCTCAGGGTGGATGACCATGGCCGCGGGACTCGCGGCCATCGACGCGTTGGAGAAGACGACAGGGCTGGTCGCCGTGGATCGGCAGAACGAGGCCGGATACGGCGGATGTTCTGAAGGCGTCAAGAATGTTCACGATAACGATAATCAAGTTACACAAGGTGATGATCACGACGGTCGTGCACAACACGACCGGCCCGAACCTCGACTCGCTCTGAAATGGCCGAACGACGTGTATCTGACCGGTCGCAAACTCGGCGGCATCCTCGCCGAACTGGCCGCCGTGCGTGGGGACACCGCGATCGTCGTGTTCGGCATCGGTCTGAATCTGTTCGTGCCGGCTGATCGTCTGCCGACCGATCAGTCCACATCACTGCAACTGCAGGTGAACGATCTGCCCGAATACGCGGAACTGCGCAATCGGATCGCCAACGGCATCGCATCGTCGTTGCGGCATCGGCTCACCCTGCTGGCGGCCGATCCGGTCGCCGCGGCCGAAACGCTGCGCAAGGAGACCGTGGCAGTGAGCTGGACGCTCGGTCGTCATGTGACCGCACGACTTGCGCAGAACGGCGTGACCAGCGGACAGGTGGTGGAGGGCGTGGCGGAGTCCATCAACGCCGACGCGTCGCTGACCATCCGCACCGCGGACGACGAGATCGTCACCGTGACCACGGGGGATGTGGGCGTCGAATAGCGCCGGCACACGGTGGTCGGCAACACAACAACGACCACCAACACAACGGCTGGCAGACCGGCACATCAAGTCTTGATCGAGTAAGCACAACGAACGGTACGGAAAGGAATCATGAAGAAACTGCTGATAGCGAACCGCGGCGAGATCGCGCTGCGGGTGGTGCGTACCGCCCAAGAGATGGGCATCGCCACCGTGGTGGTGTACGCGGAACAGGATCGTGAGTCCATGGCCGCGCAGATGGCCGACGAAGCGTATCTGCTGTCCGGCGACACGTACAAGGACACGTATCTCAACGAGGACAAGATCATGGAGATCGTGGACCGGTCCGGTGCGGACGCTGTGCATCCCGGCTACGGCTTCCTGTCCGAAGTACCCGATTTCGCGCGCAAGGTGATCAACGATGGCATCACATGGGTGGGGCCGAGTCCCAAGGCTCTTGTGGATCTGGGCGACAAGATCAGCGCCCGCCGCGTGGCCGAGTCCGCCAAGGTGCCGCCCGTGCCCGGTCTGTCCGAGCCGGTCACCGACATGCGCGAACTGCTCGACTTCGCCAATTCGCACGGCTATCCGGTGATGCTCAAGCGCGCCGACGGCGGTGGCGGCCATGGCATCACCGTGGTGCACAACGACGACGAGCTGCGCCGGTTCTTCATGAACCACGACGCCTTGCAGGGCGGCGATCTGCAGGACTACTTCATCGAGAAGTTCGTCGATCGCGCCCGTCACGTGGAGACGCAGTCCGGCCGCGACAGCCACGGCAACTTCACCGTCTATTCCACGCGCGACTGCTCGGTGCAGCGCCGCAACCAGAAGCTCGTGGAGGAGGCGCCGGCGCCGTTCCTGCCCGACGAGGTGACGCAGCGGCTCATCGGCTTCTCCAAGCGACTGTTCGACCAGGTGAACTACGTGGGTCTCGGCACCTGCGAGTTCATGGTCACGCCCGCCGGCAAGGTGTACTTCCTCGAGGTCAATCCCCGACTGCAGGTGGAGCATACGGTGAGCGAGGAGGTGAGCGGTCTTGATCTGGTGCGCGAACAGCTCGTCATCGCTAGCGGCGGCACGCTGACCCAGGCACCGGCCCCGCGCGGCCACAGCTTCGAGCTGCGCATCACATGCGAGGACCCCGCCACGAACCTCACGCCGAGCTCCGGCACGCTGGAGAGGATCGTGTGGCCGTCCGGCCCCGGCATCCGCATCGACTCCGGTGTGGAGGAGGGCGACACCGTCTCCCCGAAGTTCGATTCGATGATGGGCAAGGTGGTCGTCACCGCGCAGGACCGCGCATCCGCCGTGGCCCGTGTGCGCCGGGCGCTGCGCGAGATGGAGATCGAAGGCGTGCCCACGCCGCAGAGCCTGTTCCAGAAGATCTTCACCAACCCAGAATTCACGGCCGAGGGTCATCCGTTCTCCGTGACCACCAAATGGCTGGAACGCACATACCTCAATAAGACCCCGCACTCCACGGTGGCGGGTCAGCCCGCGTCGCAGTCCGGTACGACCGGCCCGAACGTGGCCGAACGCCGTACGTCGGCCGCCGAGACGTTCGTGATCGAAGTGGACGACAAGCGCGTCAAACTCACCATGCCCGAGGCCATGCTGGCCGGCATGGGTGGGGGCGCGTCCCGCCGCGGCGATCGTCGGCCCACGCAGCCGTTGCGCGGTCAGGGACTGCACAACGTCGACACCGGCACCCGGCATGACGATGGCGCCGCGTCCGGCATCATCGCCTCGCCCATGCAGGCCGTGGTCACGCGCATCAACGTGGCGGAGGGGCAGACGGTCGCCAAGGGCGATCTGCTCGTCGTACTCGAATCCATGAAGATGGAGAACTACGTGTACGCGCCGGTCAAGGGCACGGTGACGAAGATCTTCGTGTCGCCGGCCGACGGCGTGGAGGCGGGGGAGACCCTCGTCACGCTCGACATCAACGGCGGCGGTAAGGACGGCAAGGCGGGTCAGGACGGCGGCAAGACGAACGATCAGTCCGACGATGCGACAGCAGACGCGAAGAAGGAGGACGTGAAATGACCGACGTCATGGGCATGCGCATCGACGCCCCCGCGCATCAGGCGCAGTCGGCGCAACCGATGCGCGCCACCATCGTACGGGCCGCGCAGCTGGCCCGCGACGCCGAGGAAAAGGCCGTCAAACGTCAGCACGCCAAAGGCAAGTACACGGCACGCGAACGACTCGACCTGCTGTTCGATTCCGACACGTTCGAGGAGATCGGCCGGTTCAACGGCGGCGATATCAACGACGGCAAGGCCGGCTCCGCGGTGATCACCGGATTCGGCACCGTGTACGGACGCAAGGTGGCCGTGTACGCGCAGGACTTCTCCGTGCGCGGCGGCACGCTCGGCACGGCGGAAGGCCGCAAGATCTGCCATCTCATGGACATGGCGATGGACCTGAAGATCCCCGTCGTCGCGCTCATCGACTCCGGTGGCGCCCGCATCCAGGAAGGCGTGGCCGCACTCACCCAGTACGGGCACATCTTCCGCAAGACCTGCGACGCCAGCGGATTCATCCCGCAGATCTCGATCATCCTCGGCCCATGCGCCGGCGGTGCCGTCTACTGCCCGGCGCTCACCGACCTGATCATCATGACCCGTGAGAACTCCGACATGTTCGTCACCGGACCGGACGTGGTCAAGGCAGCCACCGGTGAGACGATCAGCATGGATGAACTCGGCGGCGGCTACGTGCACAATGCCAAGTCCGGCGTGGCCCACTACCTTGGCGAGGACGAGGCCGACGCGATCGACTACGCGCGCACCGTGCTCGCCTACCTGCCGTCGAACAGCGACGAGGAGGCGCCCGTCTACGCGTTCGCATCCGGCCGCGCCGAGCAGGAGGCCGCCAAACGACTGGCCGAGATCATGCCCGACAACGACCGTCAGCCGTACGACGTACTCGACGTGATCCGCTGCATCGTCGACTACGGCGAATTCGTGCAGGTGCACGAACTGTTCGCGCGCTCCGCCGTCGTCGGCTTCGCCTGCGTGAACGGACGACCGGTCGGCATCGTCGCGAACCAGCCGAATGTGAACGCCGGCATCCTCGACGTGGACGCCAGCGAGAAGGTGGCACGATTCGTGCGCCTGTGCGACGCGTTCAACCTGCCCGTCATCACGCTCGTGGACACCCCCGGATACAAGCCGGGCGCCGACCAGGAGCATGCGGGCATCATCCGTCGCGGCGCCAAGGTGATCTACGCGTACGCCAACGCGCAGGTGCCCATGATCACCGTGATCCTGCGCAAGGCATTCGGCGGCGCATACATCGTGATGGGATCCAAGGCCATCGGCGCCGACGTGAACGTGGCATGGCCCAGCTCACAGATCGCCGTGCTCGGCGCCACCGGAGCCGTGAACATCATCCACCGCAAGGACCTGCAGAAAGCCAAGGAGGCCGGACGCGACGTGGACAAGCTCCGCGCCGAACTCGCCGCCGAATACGAAAGGACCACCGTGAACGCGAACCTGTCGCTCGAAATGGGACAGATCGACGCGATGATCGACCCGGAACAGACGCGCGACGTGATCGAACGATCACTCAAACTGCTGGCGACTAAACGTCGTCATCGGAAGACCACGAAGCACCACGGCAACCAGCCGCTGTGAACCACCGTGGACGGCATATGAAACACACTGACACACATACGGAACACACTGACACAGACTTCATCCATCAAACCGATCAAAGGAACACATCAATGACCAGCAACTTCTTCCTTGACCGTCTCGCCGGCCAGCCGCACGCGCTCGCCTTCGCCGGACAGGGCACCCCGTGGCCCGTCGCGCTCGCCGACCAGACGGCAAACCCCGATCTCGACAAGGCGCTGCACGACCACGTGGCCGCCGCGCACACCATGCTCACCCCCGTGGCCGCCGAACTGCTCGCCACCACGGGACGCCCGGTCGACCTGTTCGGATTCGAAGCGAACCCGGCCCGACTGGGTGCCGCCGCCGCGGCCCCCGCCAGCGTGCCCGGCATCGCGCTCACCCAGCTCGGCGCACTGCTCGATGCCCGCGCGCTCGGCTACGACGTGGCCGCCACCAAGCCGGTCGCCGTGCTCGGCCACTCCCAGGGCATCCTCGCCGTGCACATGGTCAAGGCCATCCAGGACGCCGGCTCCATCGAGGCCGCCGCTCGCCAGATCGACGAGATCCTCGCCACCGCCACGCTCATCGGCATCGCCGGCACCCGTCAGGCCCGCCAGATCGCCCTGCACTCGCGCAGCGGCGAAGCCACCCCGATGCTCAGCGTGAAGAACGTCACCCGCGCCCAGATCGACGCGCTCGTCGCCCGCGTGGTCAACCCGCGCGGACCGATCGCCATCGCCGTGACCAACTCGGCCAACCACTACGTGCTGTCCGGATACCCGGAGGATCTGGGCGCGTTCGAGATCGAAGTCGGCAAGGAGCACGCCCGTCAGGCCAAGCTGCGCGAGGAGAAGGTGCGCGGCGGCCGCGTGTTCGACCCCACACTCGAATACCTCGACGTGACCCTGCCGTTCCACTCGCCGCTCATGGCCGACGCCGTGGACCAGACCGTGGCATGGGCCAACGCCTGCGGCATTGACGCCGACCGCGCCCGCGCGCTCGCCGACGAGGTGCTGCTCAGCCATGTGGATTGGGCCGCCCGCGTGCGCGAGACCATGGAATCCACCGACCCGGCAACGCTGTGGGTGGTGGACTTCGGTCCCGGCACGATCGTGGGCAAGCTGCTCGCCACCGTGGCGCAGGGAACCGGCGTGGGCGTGGTCGACGCGTCCACCGTCGAGGCCCGCGCGAAGCTGTCCACGCTGGAATCCGATCCGGCGCGCGCCCAGAACTGGACCCGGTTCGCTCCGCGCGTGCTGCACACACCGGCCGGTGACAAGGTGCGCACCGCGTTCAGCGATCTGACCGGCAAGCCCCCGGTGCTGCTCGCCGGCATGACCCCCACCACCGTGGAGCCGGAGATCGTGGCGGCCGCCGCCAACGCCGGCTACTGGGCCGAGCTCGCCGGCGGCGGCCAGGTGACCGCCGAGGTGTTCGACCGTCACGTGGCCGGACTCGAGCAGGAGCTCGAGGAGGGGCGCACGGTCGAGTTCAACGCCATGTTCATGGATCGCTACCTGTGGAACCTGCAGTTCGGTTCGCAGCGCATCGTGCCGAAGAAGCGCGCCTCGGGCACGCCGATCGACGGCGTGGTCGTCTCCGCCGGCATCCCCGAGCTCGACGAGGCCGTGGAACTCGTGCATTCGCTCAACGCCGACGGATTCCCGTACGTGTGCTTCAAGCCCGGCACGGTCGAGCAGATTCGCGCCGTGGTGCGCATCGCCAAGGCCGTGGCCCCCACCAAGGTGATCATCGAGGTCGAGGGCGGTGCCGCAGGCGGCCACCACAGCTGGGAGTCGCTTGACGATCTGCTGACCAGCACCTACGCCGAAGTGCGCGAGCAGAGCAATATCGTGCTCGTGGCCGGCGGCGGCATCGGCACGCCGGAGCGTGGTGCCGACTACATCACCGGTGAATGGTCCCGTGCCTACGATCTGCCGCTCATGCCGGTCGACGGCGTGCTCGTCGGCACCGCCGCCATGACCGCCAAGGAGGCGCACACCAGCCCGCAGGTCAAGCAGATGATCGTCGATACGCCCGGCATCACCGCCGAGGCCGACGAAACCGATCCGTTCGCCCCGATCGGCGAGCGCTGGGTGCCGTCCGGCAAGGCCGTGGGCGGTGTGACGTCCGGTCTGAGCCACCTGCACGCCGACATCTACGAGCTGGAGAACTCGTCCGCGCAGTGCGGTCGTCTGCTGGTTCGCGTGATGAAGCATCCGGAGGAGCTGGACAGCCGTCGTGAGGAGATCATCGCGGCGCTGAACAAGACCGCGAAGCCGTACTTCGGCGATCTGGAGACCATGACGTATCTGGATTGGGCCCGTCGTTTCGCCGAGCTGGCCTTCCCGTGGGTGGACGACACGTATGCCGATCGTTTCCTGCACCTGCTG
This sequence comes from Bifidobacterium sp. UTCIF-39, assembly GCF_006408715.1. Classification (NCBI taxonomy): domain Bacteria; kingdom Bacillati; phylum Actinomycetota; class Actinomycetes; order Bifidobacteriales; family Bifidobacteriaceae; genus Bifidobacterium; species Bifidobacterium sp. UTCIF-39. The sequence continues at coordinate 123,581 of NZ_JEOG01000001.1, forward strand.
CAGCGTATCGAGGCGCGTGTGCGTGCGCAGGAGTCGGGTGAGTTCGAGTCGCTGTTCGTGTCCCGCGAGGATGTGGAGTCCGATCCGAATGCGGCGATCGAGCGTCTTGCCGACGCCTACCCGCAGGCCGGTGAGATCACCGTGGTACCGGCCGATGTGGCCTGGTTCCCGGTGCTGGTTCGTGAGTATCCGAAGCCGATGCCGTTCGTGCCGGTGATCGATAACGATCTGCTGCGCTGGTGGGGTCAGGATCAGCTGTGGCAGTCGGAGGACCCGCGTTATTCCGCCGATTCCGTGCGTATCATCCCCGGTCCGATCTCCGTGGCCGGCGTGACGACCGTGGATGAGCCGGTCGCCGATATTCTTGGTCGGTTCGAGCATGCGATGATCGAGCGTGTGGCCGGTGCTGACGGTGCCGGTGCTGACGGTGCCGGTGCTGACGGTGCCGGTGCTGCCGACGTTGCTGCCGCTGCCGACGGTGAGGTCTTCTCCCAGCTGGGCGAGGCCGCGTCCGCCGAGGAGTTCATCCGCAAGAGCCCGAACATCTCCTGGGTCGGTCATCTCATGGCCAACCCGGCGTATGGCACGCCGAACGGCGACAAGTACTACGAGATCCGCAAGGTGGCCGACACCGACCGCGGTGAACTGTTCGATCTCGACATCCATCTGGACACCTACTGGGACAACGATCCCGACGGTGGTGTGAGCAAGCACGCCGTGCGTGACATTGTGATTCCGCTGCTGGTTGATGGCTCCGAGCCGGGACGCCTGCCCGTGGTGGATCGCGAGACGCTGCCGAAGCACGTGTATGCCATGCTCGCCGCCACGGCCGGCATCGGCAACACGGCCATCACCGGCGACAAACTGACCGCCATGCCCGCGATCGAGGAGCAGGACGACAAGTCCGCGTATCCGTTCGGTCTGGCGCACGCCACGTACACGCTGTCCGCCAATCTCGGATTCGATCATGAGGCCGCCACCGGCGGTGCGCTGCCGGATAGTCTGGTGGCGTCGCGCATCGCGCCCGACGCGCTGGTGGGACCGGCCTGGCCGGCCATCTACGCGGCACTTGGTTCGGTGTACGTCAACGGATTCCCAGTGATCGAGGGCCTGCTCAACGCCGTGCATCTCGACCATCTCATCGAACTCGAGGTCACCGAGGACGAACTGCTGCAGCACACCGGCGAGACGATCACGCTCACCAGCTGGGCCGAGGACTATTTCGAATCGGCATCCGGCCGCGTGGTCACGATCCACGTGACGCACACCGCCGCCGACGGCACGCTGCTCGCCCGTGAAACCGAACGCTTCGCCATCCGCGGTCGCGCATACTCCGACGCACTGCCGCCCGAGGCACCCGACTACGGCGGCATCGACGCCGATGTGCTCGACACCCCACGTCGTCTGCTGCGCCGCGTCAAGGTGACCGCCCCCGGCGAGATGACCGCGTTCGCGCGCACGTCCGGCGACTTCAACCCGATCCACACGTCGCATCGCGGTGCCGCCGTAAGCGGACTCGCCGCGCCGCTCGTGCACGGCATGTGGCTGTCCGCCACCGCGCAGTACGCCGTGCAGGCCACCGACGACAAGGGTGCGCACTACGAGATCGCCGGCTGGACGTACAACATGTACGGCATGGTCCAGCTCAACGATCAGGTCGAGATCTCCGTGGAACGCGTGGGCAAGGTGAACCACGGCGGCATGGTGCTCGAAGTGACCAGCCGCATCGATGGACAGATTGTTTCACGTGGAACAGCGATCGTCCGCGCCCCCAAGTCCGCCTTCGTCTACCCCGGTCAGGGCATCCAGAAGCAGGGCATGGTGCTCGACGAACGTGCCAAGTCCCCGGCCGCCCGCGAGGTATGGGAGCGCGCCGACAAGCTCACCCGCAGCAAGCTCGGATTCTCGATCCTCGCCGTGGTGCGCGACAACCCCAAGGAACTCACCGCCAACGGCGTGACCTACCGTCACCCCGAAGGACTGCTCAACCTCACGCAGTTCACGCAGGTGGCGCTCGCCACCGTGGCGTTCGCCCAGACCGCACGTCTGCGCGAGGCCGGCAGCGACATCTGGCCCGCCTACTTCGCCGGCCACTCACTGGGCGAGTACAACGCACTGAGCTCCTTCGCCGACATCATCCCGCTGGAGACCGTGCTTGAGCTCGTGTTCCACCGCGGCTCCACCATGCATCACCTCATCGAGCGTGACGCGCAGGGTCGCTCCAACTACCGTATGGGTGCGCTGCGTCCGAACCAGTTCGGCGTGGGCGACTCCGGCGTGAAGGAGTACGTGGCCCAGGTGGCGCGCGAATCCGGCGAGTTCCTGGAGATCGTCAACTACAACCTGGCCGGCGCCCAGTACGCCGTGGCCGGTACGATCGCCGGACTCAAGTACCTCAAGGAGGATGCGAACCGCCGTGCCAAGGAGGCCGGCGGCAAGCCGGCGTTCATGCTGGTGCCCGGCATCGACGTGCCGTTCCACTCCACGCTGCTGCGCAAGGGCGTGCCGGAATTCCGCGACAAGCTCGACGCGCTGCTGCCCAAGCACATCGACTACCGTGGACGTCTGGTCGGTCGTTACATCCCTAACCTGGTGGCCGTGCCGTTCGAGATGACCAAGGAATTCGCGGCGAAGATCCTCGAGGTCGTGCCGTCCGAGCGCATTCGTGAGGCGCTGGAGAACCCGGAGGTGTGGGACGCCTACGCCGCCGACGACCAGAAGCTCGGCCGACTGCTGCTCACCGAACTGCTCAGCTGGCAGTTCGCGTCCCCGGTGCGTTGGATCGAAACGCAGGCGCTGCTGTTCGGCGACGCCGCGCACAACGGTCTCGGCGTGGAACAGTACGTGGAGGTTGGTCTCGGCAATGCGCCGACGCTTGCCAACCTCGGTGCCAAGACCCTGCGCCTGCCCGACTTCAAGCATCGTCACGTCACCGTGTACAACGTCGGTCGTGATGAGGGCCGTGTGTACATGACGGATTCCGACTCGCTGGTGCCTGAAGAGCCGGTTGAGGAGACCGTGGCTCCGGCCGCCGCTCCGGCTGCTGCCGCGGCGCCGAGCGCAACGCCGGTTGCTGCTGCCGCTGCGCCCGCTCCGGCTCCGGTTGCTGCTGCCGCTCCCGCCGCCGACTCCGCCGTCGCACAGCTCGGTTCCGCGCCCGCCGGTCCGGTCGACGATCTGCCGTTCAAGGCGTCCGACGCCATCGGCGTGCTCATGGCCTACTCCACCAAGGTGCGCATCGACCAGATCGGCGCGAACGACACCACCGACACGCTCACCAACGGCGTCTCCTCCCGTCGCAACCAGCTGCTCATGGACATCAGCTCCGAGCTGGGCGTGGCCAGCGTGGACGGTGCCGCCGAGGCGACGCTCACCCAGCTCGCGCAGATCGTGAACAAGGTGGCCCCCAACTACAAGCCGTTCGGTCCGGTGCTGTCCGAGGCGATCCGCGACCGTCTGCGCGCACTGTTCGGCGCGGCCGGCGTCAAGCCCGCGCACATCCGCGAGCGCGTGACCAACGTCTGGCAGCTCGGTGAAGGCTGGGTTGCCGCCGTCACCGCGGCTCTGTTGCTCGACACCCGCGAGGGTGCCAGCTCCCGTGGCGACGATCTGGCCAAGCTGCCCACCGGTGCCGTGGCCAACGCGGCCGCCGCGGACAAGCTCATCGACGACGCGGTGATGCTGGTCGGCCAGACCAAGGGCGTCGCCGTCTCCAAGCCGTCCGCAGGCGGTGCTGCTGGCGGTGCCGTGGTCGATTCCGCGGCCCTCGACGCATTCGCCGAAAAGGTCACCGGCAAGGACGGCGTACTCGCCGCCACCGCCCGGTTCGTGCTGCAGGAGCTCGGCGTGGCCGCGCCCGTGGCCGAACCCGGCGAGGACGAGAACGCGGCCGTCGTGGAGGCGGTGTCCGCCGAACTCGGCTCCGACTGGCCCAAGCAGGTCGAACCGCGATTCGACGCGAACAAGGCCATCCTGTTCGACGACCGCTGGGCGTCCGCACGCGAGGATCTGGCCCGCGCCTTCTACCACAACGATCCGGCCGAACTGGAAGGCAGCTTCCGCGGACTGGGCAAGGCCGTGGCCGACGAGGCCGCCTGGTTCGCCGGCAAGGCCCGTGCGAACGGCAACGAGACCCTCGCCGCCGCGTTCGACGCGATCGCCACGCAGGCGCTCGAGCCCGCGTCCGACGATGAGGCCACAAGCCGCTACGCGTCAGACGTGGCCGTGGTGACCGGCGTGTCCGCCAACTCCATCGCGGGCGAGGTCGTGGCCGGTCTGCTCGCCGGCGGTGCCACCGTGATCGCCACCTCGCACAGCTTCCGCCCGAGCATCAAGGCCTGGGCCAAGCGCATCTACCGCGAGCATGCGGCCGGCAACGCCAGCCTGTGGCTCGTGCCCGCCAACCTGTCCAGCTACCGTGACGTCGACGCTCTCGTCGACTGGATCGGCAACGTGCAGAAGAAGGTGAACGGCGCCACCACCACCATCCTCAAGCCCGCCTACGAGCCCAGCCTGTTCTTCCCGTTCGCCGCACCGCCGGTGCACGGCACGCTCGCCGACTCCGGCGAACTGTTCGAATCGCAGGCTCGACTCATGCTGTGGGGCGTGGAACGCGCGATCGCCGGCCTGTCCGCCATCGGTGCCGACACCGACGTGCAGCACAAGCTCCACGTCGTACTGCCCGGTTCGCCGAACCGCGGCATCTTCGGCGGCGACGGCGCCTACGGCGAGGTCAAGAGCGCATTCGACGCGATCGTGAACCGCGCCCGTGCGGAGAAGGTCTGGTCCGGCCGCGTCACGTTCGCCCACCCGAAGATCGGCTGGGTGCGTGGAACCGGACTCATGGGCGGCAACGATCCGCTGGTCGACGTGGTCGAACGCCACGGCATCCACACGTACTCCACCGCACAGATCGCCGAGAAACTGCTCGGCCTGTGCACGGCGGACCAGCGTGCCGCCGCGGCCGTCGCCCCGCTCGACGTGGACCTGACCGGCGGACTCGGCAACGATCCGATCGACATCAAGGCACTGCGCGCCGAGGCCATGGCCGACGCCGCCAAGCAGTCCACGGACGATGCGGATGCGGCCGTCGCGGACGATGCCAAGGCGAACGCCGACGGCAAGACCGTCGTCAAGGGCGCATCGCTCAAGGCACTGCCCACCCCGCACGTGCCGCATCAGGCACCCGTCGATCTGGCCGACTGGACGAACGTCACCGCCCGTCCGGAGGACGAGATCGTCATCGTGTCCGTCGGCGAACTCGGACCGTGGGGCTCCGGCCGTACGCGCTTCGAAGCCGAACTCGGCATCCACCCCGACGGCACCGTCGACCTGTCCGCAGGCGCGATCCTCGAACTCGCGTGGAACATGGGCCTGCTCACGTGGCAGGACAGCCCCAAGCCCGGCTGGTACGACACCGACGGCAACCTCGTGCCCGAGGAGGACATCGCCGAACGCTACCACGACGAGGTCGTGGCCCGCTCCGGCATCCGCCCGTTCGAAGAGGGCATGGGCGCCGACTACAAGGACGGCGCCGACGAGGAGGAGACCGAGGTCTACCTTGACCACGACGTCGCCTTCTCCGTGCCCAACGAGGACGTCGCCCGCGAATACGTGAAGCTCGACGAGGCCCACACGACCATCGCCAAGGACGAGGAGTCCGGCGAATGGACCGTCACCCGCCACGCCGGCTCCATGATCCGCGTGCCGCGCCGCGCCACCATGACCCGCACGGTCGGCGGACAGTTCCCGAAGGGCTTCGACCCGATCAAGTGGGGCATCCCCGCCTCCATGGTCGGCGACGTGGACGAGATCGCGCTGTGGAACATCGTGACCACCGTGGACGCATACCTGTCCGCCGGCTTCACGCCCGCCGAGATCCTGCAGTCCATCCACCCGTCGCTCGTGGCCAGCACGCAGGGCACAGGCTTCGGCGGCATGCGCTCCATGCGCAAGCTGTACCTCGACCGGTTCCTCAACCACGAGATCCCGACCGACATCCTGCAGGAGGCGCTGCCGAACGTCGTCGCCGCGCACGTGATGCAGTCGTACATCGGCGGCTACGGCAACATGATCCAGCCCGTCTCCGCCTGCGCCACCGCCGCCGTCTCCCTCGAGGAAGGCGCCGACAAGATCGCACTCGGCAAGGCCGACTTCGTGGTCACCGGCGCGATCGACGACATCGGCGTGGAATCGGTGATCGGCTTCGGCAACATGAACGCCACCGCCAACTCCGCCGAAATGTACGGCAAGGGCATCGACGCGCGCTTCTTCAGCCGTGCGAACGACCGTCGCCGTGGCGGATTCCTCGAATCGCAGGGCGGCGGCACGATCCTGCTGACGCGCGGCGACATCGCGCTGAAGCTCGGCTTGCCCGTCGCCGGCGTGATCGGCTTCATCCACAGCTACGCGGACGGCGCGCACACGTCGATCCCGGCTCCGGGACTCGGCGCGCTCGCCGCAGGTCTGGGCGGTCGCGACTCGAAGCTCGTGCACGACCTCGCCAAGCTTGGCGTCACGCCCGACGACATCGCCGTGGTCTCCAAGCACGACACGTCCACCAACGCGAACGATCCGAACGAGTCCGAGCTGCACAACACGCTCGCCCACGCCATCGGCCGCACGGACGGCAACCCGCTGTTCGTGATCTCGCAGAAGACGCTCACCGGCCACGCCAAGGGCGGTGCCTGCATCTTCCAGGTCAACGGCCTGACGCAGCTGTTCAACTCCGGTGTGATCCCGGCCAACGCGTCGCTCGACTGCGTGGACCCGAAGCTGCGCCGCGACGACCACATGGTGTGGCTGCGCTCGCCGCTCACCGTGGGCGCGGGTGCGGTGCAGGCCGGTCTGGCCACGTCGCTCGGCTTCGGCCACGTGAGCGGATTCGCCGCGATCGTGAACCCGGGTGCCTTCGAGGCCGCCGTGGCGCACACCGCTGGCGAGGATGCGCTTGCTGAATGGCGTCGTCGTGCCAACGCCCGACTGGCCGCCGGTCAGCGTCGTCTGGAGAACGGCATGATGGGTCGTGCCGCGCTCTACGAGCCGATCGACAACCGCCGCTTCCGCGAGGACGGCACCAGGCTCGCCGACGGCACGCGCTACAACGGTCACGAGGTGGAGAAGGCGATGCTTCTGAATCCGAACGCTCGCTTGGGAGCCTCCGGGTACTTCGAGGCGTGAGGTGCTGTAGGTCGCGTTCGGATTCCGTGCGCGGCCTTGGCAACTGCCCTCTAGGTGCGTCACGTGGGCCGTGTTGTGTCACATGGGCCGGGTCGGGCATTGTGCGCGTGTTGAGAAAACGTTGAAATTGCAACGTTTTCACGCTGTGCGTCACATGGTCCGCCCGGCCCGCGTGACGTAACCCGGCCCGCGTGACGCAGGACGGCCCGCGTGACGGCGGTGCTGTGGAAGTCGGGTTGTTTGGAATGAATTGAAGAAAATGGGAGCCCCGAGTGAGAATCGGACTCACGACCTCTTCCTTACCAAGGAAGTGCTCTACCACTGAGCTATCGGGGCGTGGAGCGATGAACGCTCCGTAACGTTGGATCTGACCGTGTGAGTCAGGTCTGACGGTGTTGAATCTGATTTTCGTCAATCCGGCCTGACCGTTATCAATCGGGTCCGGTTTGTCGATCGGACTTGACCGTGTCAAAAACAACCTAGGCATCATGACATGGTTTCGTATATTGCGCAAGTTATGTGATCGCTCCGCGAGTGTTGGCCCGGTGGGCGGCGTGAACGTCGTCGGTCAGTCGTTCCGTGGAGGTTGAGCCGTTCCGAAGGTATCGGGAATCGCGAATGCGTTCAATGAGATTGTTCCGCGGGCGTTGTGTCGTTCTCGGTTGCGCGCTGATGAATCCATATGTGCCTGTGTCTGTCCATCGCCTGTCAACGGGTTGACGCGTCCGACACAAGCGTGACTATATCAGCCATAAAATGCAAACGCTGTGATCATAGGGAATATTGCGGTTGTGGGTATTTGACACGCCGAATATCGAACCGGTTTGATCAAGCTGTTATCTGAGGTACATTGAAAGCGCTGTGGATGATGCATGACGGACGTATCGAACACGTCACATGCACAATCATCAACGGCAACGAACGTGCCACATACCGCGCTCAACTGCATCATGCGTCAGACTGAAACGAAGGAGTTTCCCATGGCCAAGGCCGCCAAGCCCAACGCGTCATCCAGCGCCGCAACCGCGCCGGACACCACCATCTACAACGAGCGTCTCGCGCGTCATTCCGCCGAACTCGATTGGCTGTTCATGGAGCTGTACAACGATCGTGCCGCGCTTGAGGATCTCAAGGCCGCCATGGCCGACGCCTACGCCGCCCGTCCCGATGATCTCAAGGATCTCGACGCCAAGCGCGAGGCCGATCCCGACTGGTACAAGCGCGGCGACATGTTCGGCATGACCATGTACACCGATCTGTTCGCCGGCGATCTCAAGAAGCTCGCACGCCGCATTCCGTACCTCAAGGAGCAGAAGCTCACCTACCTGCACCTCATGCCGCTGCTGCAGATGCCGCACCCGCAGAACGACGGCGGCTACGCGGTGGAGGACTTCGACAACGTCGACCCGTCGCTCGGCACCAACGAGGACCTTGCCGCCCTCACCGCCAAGCTGCGCAAGGCCGGCATCAGCCTCTGCCTCGACTTCGTGATGAACCACACCGCGTCGTCGCACCGCTGGGCCAAGGCCGCGCAGGCCGGCGACCCCGAATATCAGGACTACTACTTCTGCTACGACGACCGCACCATCCCCGACCAGTACGACGCCGTGGTGCCGCAGGTGTTCCCCGGCTCCGCGCCCGGCAACTTCAGCTGGAACGAGCAGATGGGCAAATGGGTCATGACCCAGTTCTACCCGTTCCAGTGGGATCTCAACTACCGCAACCCCAAGGTGCTCATCGCCATGCTCTCCAGCGCATTGCACCTTGCCAATCTCGGCGTTGAGGTGCTGCGCATCGATGCCGTGCCGTACATCTGGAAGGTGCTCGGCACCAACTGCCGCAACCTGCCCGAGGTGCACACCATCGTGCGCATGCTGCGCATCGCGCTCGAATGCGTCTGCCCGGCGGTGATCCTCAAGGGCGAGGTCGTGATGGCCCCCAAGGAGCTCGCCGCCTACTTCGGCACCCCCGAAGCGCCCGAGTGCCACATGCTGTACAACGTGTCGATCATGGTGAACTTGTGGAGCGCGCTCGCCAGCCAGGATGTGCGCCTGCTCAAGACGCAGATCGACAAGCTCAACGCCCTGCCCGAGAACTGCTGGTTCGTCAACTATCTGCGCTGTCACGACGACATCGGCTGGGGACTCGACGAGGACGTGGAGAAGGAGCTGGACATCGACCCGCTCAAGCACAAGGAATTCCTCTACCACTTCTATGAGGGCTGCGTGCCGGGCAGCTGGGCCATGGGCGAGCTGTACAACTACGATCCGGTCACCAGCGACGCTCGCAGCTGCGGCACTACCGCCAGCCTGTGCGGCGTGGAGAAGGCGCTGATCACGCACGACAAGCCGATGCTTGAGAAGTCGGTGGAACGCGACCTGCTCATGCACTGTGCGATGTCGTTCCTGCGTGGATTCCCGATGCTCAACTGCGGCGACGAGATCGGCCAGCTCAATGGCTGGGATTACAAGGAGGATCCGGAGCGCGTGGCCGACAGTCGCAACCTGCATCGCAGCAAGTTCGACTGGGGAAAGGCCGAGCTGCGCGAGAAGCCCGGAACCCTGCAGAACCAGCTGTGGGAGGGCATGGATGGTCTGCGCGAGATGCGCGACGATCCGTGCTTCGCTCCCGACGCATGGGTGACGACGTGGGACACGCACAACGATACGGTGCTCGGCGTGGTGCGTCGCTCCGGCGACCAGACGCTGGTCGGCCTGTTCAACTTCTCCGACGCCAAGCAGGACGTGTGGCTTGACGGAGCTGACGATCTCATGCCGCGCAACGGTGCCGAACTCGCCCCGTACGAGGCCCGTCTGGTGCGATTCCACCACTGACATCCGGGTATGCGGAATCCTGCAATGCGGGCTCCCGCACTACGTCGGAAGTGGTAAACGGAATAAAGCCGCAGGTGAACGAACGCCTGCGGCTTTGTCATATTCCGGGCCTTCCTGGTCAGATACTCCGGGGATGGGTTCCCTCGGCGGCGAGGTTTTGAAACGATGGCAACGATGAGCGCGTGGAGTGGTGATTATCGGCGATTGACCGTTCGGCGGGAACCGTATATTCCGATGATCTACGCTGGGCGATGGAACCAGTGAACACCGTGAACCGTGAGGGAGGGCAGGATGCCGATTCTGGGACTGGGGCATGACGTGGTGGATGTGAAGGCATTTGCCGAGCAGCTGAATGCACCGGGGGAGGGGGCGCGCAGGCTCTTCTCCGCGCGCGAGCTGCGGCAGGCCGTCATGCGGGGGCGCGCTAAGAACGACGGCGAGGCCGTGCATCTCGCTGCGCGATGGGCCGGCAAGGAGGCCGTGCTCAAGGCGTGGTGCGAGGCGCTCGGAGACAGGCCGGCTCCATACACGCTCGACGATTTCCCCTGGACTTCCATCGAGATCCTCGACGATTCACACGGTCGTCCGCAGGTGGCGGTGCCCGACGCCGTGCGTGCGGTTCTGGAATCCTCGGTGTTGTCGCTCGATGGTGTCGGTGGTGGCCCCGGACGCAGGCATGACCTCATCTGGCATATTTCTCTGAGCCACGACGGCCCGATCGCATCCGCGGTTGCGATACTCGAATCCCGGTGAGAAGATCGCGGCATGGGCTGGCATGGGCTATCTGCGCTACGGTGCCAACGTCGCGGCAGATGCGGTGGAACCCCGCGAGGCCGGCACTCAGAACACGTATTCGCTCAGTCGTCGCATGGCCTCCTCCACACGCGACTTGGGTAGCGCCAGATTCATTCGGATCGCGCACGGATGCTGGAACTGCCGGCCATCCTGCCATGCCACGCCCACATCCGATCCGCGCTTCTCCAGCTCGTCGATCGTCATGCCATGCGTCGCACACCAGTCCGTGCAGTCGAGGAACAGCATGTACGTGCCCTCCGGCTTGGCCACGTGAATCCCCTTGAAATGCGTGCGAATATAATCCACCGCATACTCCACGTTCTCGGTGAGCACGCCGCGCAGCTCATCCAGCCACGCATGCCCCGCAGGCCGGTATGCGCCGATCAGCGCATGCATGGACAGCACGTTCATGGCGTTGTAGTGCGTCTTGCCGCTCACCGCGATCAGTCGATCACGCAGATATTTGCTGTAGACGATGTGATAGCTGCCCACAAGCCCCGCCAGATTGAACGTCTTGCTCGGCGCGTAGAACGCGATCGTGCGATTGCACGCGTCGTCGCTCACCGACTGCGTGGGGATATGCGTATGCCCGTCGAGAATGATGTCGGACCAGATCTCGTCGGAGATCACCACGCAGTCGTTGGCCGCATACACCTCCATCGCGCGTTCGATCTCCCAACGTTCCCATACACGACCGCACGGATTGTGCGGGCTGCAGAACACGACCGCGTGAATGTTGTTCTCCTTGATTTTGCGATCCATATCGTCGAAGTCCATGCGCCATACGCCGTTCTCGTCCGGCTTGAGCGGACTGTGCACGATCCGGTAGCCGTTGTCGCCGATCGAATGCGTGAACCCGACGTAGGTGGGGGAGTGCAGCAGCACCGCGTCGCCCGGCGTGGCGAACGCCTTGAGCGCGCTGACCACGCCGCCGAGCACGCCGTTCTCGTAGCCGATATGCTCTGCGGCAAGGCCGGTCACGGCGTTGCGTGTACGCTGCCAGTCGATGATGGCATCAAAATACTCATCCGTCGGCTGGAAATAGCCGAACAGCGGGTGCTGCGCGCGACGGATGATCTCCTCCTGGATCGAGGGCGCAGTCGGAAAGTTCATGTCGGCCACCCACATGGGGATCACGTCGAATCCGGGCTTGGGGGCGGCCGGTGCCATGTCAGGCATGCGACCCACGGCGTCGATCGCGATGGCGTCCTTGCCGTGCCGGTCGATGATCGAAGTGAAATCGTACGTGCTCATGTCAACTCCTTGACTCTTCCTGGGCGGACTGGGGAGGTCCGCGATCGTTGCTTTCGGTCCGTCGCCGGTGTCATTCCGGTGCCATACCGTGTCTCGGTGCCCTTCGCCGTCGGAGGGCGCGAGGAAACACGGTTATTGTACGAGGTGAACATCGGGTGTATGCGAATCTTTCCACGGAATGCCATGGCATCCGTCAGCATGCCATGTGCGGTGACCGTATGGGACTCGCAGAAGATGGTGACGAACCTGTCTGCCATGCCATGCGCGCAGAGGCCGTGCGGTTGCTGCGTTTCCGTCGCGTGTTGCCGTGTGCCGTCCGCCGCATCCTTAGTGTGATCACACTAAGGAATGGGTGGACCGTGTGTTGAGGTATGCCGCCTGATCACACTAAGGAATGGGGAAATGAGTGAGGGGTGTTGTCGTGTGTTGTGTGGTGTGTACCGTGTGTCGTGGTCGATGCGGCGGTGGTTTGGCACGCGTTTGCGATGAACGCGCCTCGCCGAACATGCCCTCAACATGTCCTGGCGAACACGGCTCAACGAACTCGATGGAACACGCCGTTTGGCAAAATCGCTCAGGTATGTAATAATCGTGATTCGGAAGTTTGACATGTCGACTTCCACGCGGATGTAGCTCAATGGTAGAGCCTCAGTCTTCCAAACTGATTACGCGGGTTCGATTCCCGTCATCCGCTCCAAGGAACCGTTGGGAAGCCAACGGTTTTTTTGTATCCGGTGCGCCGGCGACGGGCAAACGACCTTTCGGGAGGACACATGGCAACCGAACAGCAGTCCACTGATCAGTTCACCGCGCGGCAGTCCGCCGACACAGCCAACGTCGACACAGCCAATACCACCGGTACCGCCGACGTCGTCGACACCGTCAACGTCGAATCGACGGCGACGGTCGCCGATCCGGCCGGTTCCGGTATCAGCGCAGACATCGATTCCGGCACGTTTGGCATGTCTGGCACGTCCGACGCGCTCGGCACGCAGATCGGCCCGGGCCATCGTCCCGTCAGACGCACCGACCCGAGCGCATCGCATCCGCGCGTGCCGTCGATGGCCGAGCGCGAACGCAGCGAATGGCACAAGAGTCGATGGATCGCGTTCATCGTCGCACTGCTCGTGGCGATCATCGTGCCGTACTGGGCCGGTCGTCAGCTGGCCATGACCGGCACGCAGACCGTGGTCGACGCGGTCTCCCCGATCGACCCGCGCGGTGCCGCGCTCATCGCATGGGTAGTCACATCGATGACGTTCATGACGTTGGGCATGGCGGTGATGGAGACGCGCAAGGTGATCTGGCGAGTGCTGTTCATCCTGCTGCTGGCCGTGGAGCAGCTGATCTCCGGCGTGGGACTGCTGCGACTCAACTTCTGGTACTCCACCTATGTGGTGTACGGCGATGCGGCCGCGCCGATCAACGCGGCGAACCTCGGCATCCTCGCATCGGCGATCGGACTGGCGGTGTTCGCCGTGCTGTACGTGGGGCTGCTCGTGCTGATCCGCAAGGATTCACCGCTTAACGTGCTGACGCGCAGCTGGTCGGCGCTGGCGATCTTTTTCGTGATCGAGCTGGTGGCGCTCGCCGTGGTACTGTTCGGCGGACTGGTCACCACGGTGTGACGGCGTGGTCTTCGTCCGAGGGGTGAGTATACTTGAATGTTGGCGTGTTTCGCCCGCGGATAGAGAGCGCCATGAGCATCGTGCTGATGGCACCGCGCAACACATTCAATATAAGGAGGAGCTGTGGCTCTTAGCACCGCTGAAAAGCAGGCAATCATTTCCGAGTACGCGACGCACGAGGGCGACACCGGCTCGCCCGAGGTCCAGGTGGCGCTGCTGTCCAAGCGCATCTCCGACCTGACCGATCACCTCAAGGAGCACAAGCACGACCACCACTCCCGTCGTGGTATGCAGCTGATGATCGGTGACCGTCGTCGTCTTCTCGACTACCTGAAGCGCAACGACATCGAGCGTTACCGTTCCCTGATCGAGCGCCTCGGTCTGCGCCGATAGTATTCTTCCGCCCGAGCATAACTTGCTCGGGCGCTTTTGCATGCCGGCTTTCGGACGGTGGGATGACAACATGAGGGGCCCCGAGAATAGTGGAGGGGTCGGGGAAGTATGGAATTCTGATGCGAGGAGCACGCGGCCAGGTATGCCGCGCCCGGTGTGCTGAGATGATGAAGTGAATGGCCGACGGAACGAACACGGTCGATAACCGATAATTACAACTGAAGCAAGAACACGCACGTACAACGTAATCAAAAACGTAATCAAGCAAGTTCGAGTACGAAAAAAGGAGGAACCCTTGGAGGGTCCCGAAATCAAGGCCGTAGAGGCCGTAATTGACAATGGTTCATTCGGTAAGCGGACGCTGCGCTTCGAAACCGGTCTTCTCGCCCAGCAGGCGGACGGTGCCGTCGCCGCCTATCTTGACGATGACTCGATGATTCTGTCCACCACCACCGCCGGTTCCAGCCCGAAGGAGAACTACGATTTCTTCCCGCTGACCGTGGACGTGGAGGAGAAGATGTACGCCGCGGGCAAGATCCCCGGCTCCTTCTTCCGCCGCGAGGGTCGCCCGAGCTCCGAGGCCATTCTGGCCTGCCGCATCATCGACCGCCCGCTGCGTCCGCTGTTCCCGCACACGCTGCGCAACGAGGTGCAGGTCGTGGAGACCGTCCTCGCCGTGAACCCCGACGACGCATACGACGTGATTGCCCTGAACGCCGCCTCCGCCTCCACCATGATCTCCGGTCTGCCCTTCGAGGGCCCGGTGTCCGGCGTGCGTCTGGCCCTGATCGACGGCCAGTGGGTCGCCTTCCCGCGCTGGAGCGAGCGCGAGCGCGCCGTGTTCGAGATCGTGGTCGCCGGCCGTGTGATCGAGAACGGTGACGTCGCCATCGCCATGATCGAGGCCGGTGCCGGCAAGAACGCCTGGAAGCTGATCTACGAAGACGGTCAGGTCAAGCCCGACGAGACCGTTGTGGCCGGTGGTCTCGAGGCCGCCAAGCCGTTCATCAAGACGATCTGCGAGGCTCAGGACGAGCTCAAGCGCATCGCCGCCAAGGAGACCAAGGAATTCCAGCTCTTCCCGGAGTACACCGACGATCTCTACAACCGCATTGATCAGATCGCTCACGCCGATCTCGATCAGGCTCTGTCCATCGCGGAGAAGCTGCCGCGTCAGGATCGCATCGCCGAGATCAAGCAGAACGTGAAGGACACCCTCGCCGGCGAGTTCACCGAGATGGACGATGCCGAGAAGGAAAAGGAGATCGGCAACGCGTTCAAGGAGCTACAGCGCCAGATCGTGCGTCGCCGCATCCTCACCCAGGACTACCGCATCGACGGCCGTGGCCTGCGCGACATCCGCACCCTGTCCGCCGAGGTCGACATCGTGCCCCGCGTGCACGGTTCCGCCCTCTTCCAGCGCGGCGAGACCCAGATCTTGGGCGTCACCACGCTGAACATGCTCAAGATGGAGCAGCAGATCGACGCCCTGTCCGGCCCGACTTCCAAGCGCTACATGCATAACTACGAGATGCCGCCGTACTCCACCGGCGAGACCGGCCGCGTCGGCTCCCCGAAGCGCCGCGAGATCGGCCACGGCGCCCTCGCCGAGAAGGCCATCGTGCCGGTGCTGCCGGACCGCGAGGAGTTCCCCTACGCCATCCGTCAGGTCTCCGAGGCCATCGGCTCCAACGGTTCCACCTCCATGGGTTCCGTGTGCGCATCCACCCTGTCCCTGCTGGCGGCCGGCGTGCCGCTGAAGGCTCCGGTGGCGGGCATCGCCATGGGTCTGGTGTCCGGCGATGTGGACGGCCAGCATGTCTACAAGACGCTCACCGACATCCTGGGTGCCGAGGACGCGTTCGGCGACATGGACTTCAAGGTGGCCGGCACGAGCGAGTTCATCACCGCTCTGCAGCTCGACACCAAGCTCGACGGCATTCCGGCCGACATTCTGGCCGCCGCCCTGCAGCAGGCGCATGAGGCCCGCGCCACCATCCTCGACCTGATCAACGAGTGCATCGATGAGCCGGCCGAGATGAGTGAGTTCGCCCCGCGCATCATCACCACCACCGTTCCGGTCGAGAAGATCGGCGAGGTCATCGGCCCCAAGGGCAAGATGATCAACCAGATCCAGGAGGACACCGGCGCCGAGATCGCCATCGAGGATGACGGTACCGTGTTCATCTCCTCCGAGGGTGGCGAGGCCGCCGAGAAGGCCAAGGCCATCATCGACCAGATCGCCAACCCGCACGTGCCGGAGGCCGGCGAGCAGTACAACGGCAAGGTCGTGAAGACCACGTCGTTCGGCGCGTTCGTGAACCTGACCCCGGGCACCGACGGTCTGCTGCACATCAGCCAGATCCGCAACCTCGCCAATGGTGAGCGCATCGATGCCGTTGAGGACGTGCTCAAGGAAGGCGACACCGTCGAGGTGGTCGTGCAGGGCGTGGACGATCGCGGCAAGATCTCGCTGGCCATCCCCGGCTTCGAGGATCAGGAGTCCGGTGCCGGTCGTGGTGCCGCTCGCGGTGACGATCGTCGTGAACGCGGTGATCGCCGTGGTGGTCGTGACGACCGCCGTGGCAGCCGTGATGACCGTTACGATCGCGATGATCGTCGTGGTGGCCGTGGCCGTCGCGATGATCGTGATGATCGCCGTCGTGACGATCGTGACGACCGTCGTCCGCGCCGCCGTCGCTACGATGATGACCGTTATGACCACGATGACCGCGACTACGATCGTGATGACCGTCGTCGTGGCGACCGTTACGATCGTGATGACCGTGACGATCGTGATGACCGCCGTGGCAGCCGTGATGACCGTCGTCGTGACGATCGCTACGATCGTGATGACCGTCGCGATCGTGATGATCGTCGTGGTGGCCGTGGCCGTCGCGATGACCGCAACCCGCGCTACGCCGTCGACGACGCCTACGATGAGTACCGCGCCGATCGCGAGGAGCGTTCCGAGCGTCCTCGCCGCCGTGTGCGCCGCGACTTCGATCCGTTCGACGAGGACTGATCGCGTCGATCGCGTGATCTCGTGATCAGATCGTGACCGTCTAGGTACACGATCGGATCACAATCCCAAACCTTCGCCCGCCTTGGTTTCATGCCAAGGCGGGCTTTTCCGTATGCCGACGTGCTTGTCGGACGCATGCATGCGTCGCATGAGCATTGGGGATGGACGCAGATGCTTATTGGACGTATGCATGTGCCAAATGAGCACGGTGGCGGTACTTGGGTGTGTATTGGACGTATGCATGCGTCGAAAAAGCACGGGGGAGATGCCTGGGTGCTTGTTGGACGCATGGGTGTGTCCGATAAGCACCGGACGGGCGGGAAAATCGACGATTGCTGTCATACGGGTGCTGTACCGCATCTGCCGTACTCGTCATACGGTCGTCGTATACCGAGTCGTGAAATCCGCCGTGTTCTTTACGCTGAATGTGGACGATCATGACATATTCATGACGTATTCATGACGCGAATGAAGGAGCAGAACATGACGTTGCGGCGTAACATCGGTCCGTTCGAGACCACGGCCATCGGCATCGGCGAGATGGGCCTGACCATTGAGGGATATCCGAGTCACGAGCAGGCGCTGGAGACGATCCACGCCGGTCTCGACGCCGGCTCCCGCATGATCGACACCGCGTGGGCGTACTACGCGCCCGGCGAGGAGGAGCAGACCGGCGAGAAGCTCACCCGCGAGGCGCTCGACAGCTGGAACGGACCGCGCGACGAGGTGCTTGTCGCCACCAAGATCGGTCTGCGTCGTGATTTCGATGAGAACGGCAAGCCGATCTGGCCGCGCGACGGCAAGCCTGAACATCTGCTCGAGTACGGCAAGCAGTCGGCGATGGCGCTCGGCGTCGACACGATCGATCTGCTGTACATGCACCGTCACGATCCCGAAGTGCCGTACAACGAGTCGATCGAAGCCGTCCGCCAGCTGCTCGACGAAGGCGTGGCCCGCTATGCCGGCGTCTCCAATGTGACGATCGAACAGCTCGACATCGCGCGCGGTATTCTTGGCGACCGTCTGATCGCCGTGCAGAACCAGTATTCGCCGATCCATCGTGAAACGCGCGATACGCTGGACTACTGCGCGAAGCTGGGACTGGCGTTCGTGTGCTGGAGTCCGCTTGGCGGCTTCCGACACCCATACGACGAGCATCTGTTCGATCCGTTCCGCGAGGTGGCGGCGGCTCGCGGCGTGAGCTACCAGCAGGTCACGCTCGCGTGGGAGCTGGCACAGGGCGACCACATGTTCGTGATCCCCGGATGCCACCGTCCCGCCACGTTCCTTGATTCGTTCAAGGCCGGCGATCTGACGCTCACCGACGAGGAACTCGCCAAGCTCAACGCGGGTGCGTGAACGCCGGAGTCCGCACACGCATGTGACGAATGCGAATGGGCACGCGACCATGACTGCATGATCGTGCGCCCATTCGCGTCGCTGTGATTGCGCACGGTTCCGGACTCCGCGATGCCGATAGAACTCGTAGAAATGCAGGCGTCCCTAGAGCTTCCTCGCCACGTCGGCGAGTGTGCGGGCGGCCGCGGCGAACTCCTCGGGCGTGGTATACGCGTAGCTCAGACGAAGCGAATTATCGCCCTCGAAATCGTAGATATCGCCGGGGTTGAGGAGTATGCCGGCCTCCACGGCCTTGGCGAACAGACGGTTCATCGGCATCGGCTGGTCAAAGGTCAGCCAGATGTAGAAGCCGCCGTCCGGCACTCTCCAATGCGCACGGCATGTGCCGGACGGTGTTGTGCCGGACGTTGCTGCCGTGCTCGACGTTGTTCTCGCGTTCGCTATTGTCACCGCGCTCGACGTTGTATCTTCTGATATTGCGTCCGGTGAATTCCCTGTCAAATCATTAGTCAAATCATTAGTCAAATCAGCAAACTTGCTGACTGCGGCATCGTCGTACTCGCTGGACGAACCGTTTGTTGAATCGCCAAACAATTCTTCAAGCGTATCCAACGCCGCATCCCGGCGGCGTCGCAACTCCCGCTTGAGTCCGGCAAGATACTCGTCGTACATGCCGTTGGTGAGGAACCGGGCGAACACCCACTGCGAGAGCAGACTCGCGCCGTAATCCATCTGCATCTTCACATCGGCCATACGATGCACGATCGGCTCGGGGGCCACGATCCACCCGATGCGCAGGCCGGGGGCAAGCGCCTTCGAGGCGCTCCCCAGATAGATCACCATGCCGGTCTCGTCCATCGCCTTAAGCGGCAACGGCGGGCGATCGCCGAAGTACAGGTCCTGATACGCGCCGTCCTCGATGATCGGCAGACGGTTGGCCACGCAGCATTCGATGAGCTCACGTCGTCGCACCTCGCTCATGGTGCGGCCGGTGGGGTTGTGGTTCGTGGGGATCGTATACAGCACGGACCCCGATCCGCGGTGTCGGGCACTCGCCGTACCGATGCCATTGCCTCCGTTTCGATTGAGACCGCTGCTGCTGAGCATATCCGACAGTCCGTTGACGCTCAGCCCGTCATCATCCATGGGCACGCCCGTCAGATGCATGCCCGCCGACTGAAACACCTGCAACGACTTGATATAGCTCGGAGCCTCGGCGAATACGGTGGAACCCGCGCCGAGCAGACTCACCGAAATGATCTGCAACGCCTGCAGTGCGCCCGACGTGACAAGGATCTGCGAGGCATCGGTGTCGATGCCGAGTCTGCGCATGTGGTCGGCGATCGCCGCGCGCAGTTCGGGAATGCCCTCGGGCTCGGGGTATCCCATCGAATCGATCTCGTCGGCGGCCTGCCGCATCACCGTGCGCCACATGTCGGTGGGGAAGAGACGCGGATCGAGTTCACCGGTGCCCAGCCGGGCCATATGCGGCGCGAATTCGAGGCGGTTGATCGCCTGGATCGTGTCATTGTTCGCCTTGAAGAATCCGGACGACACGTAGTCGGCCCAATCCGGCGCGCCGGGCAGCATCAGCGACCAGGTGTTGCTGACGATGCGCGTGCCGGCGCCGTGGGCCCCCTCCACGATGCCGTAGTCGGCGAGCTCGTTCACTGCGGCGATCACGGTGGATCGGTTCACACCGAACCCCTCGGCCAGCGCGCGCTGCGAGGGGAGACGCGCGCCGATGGGCCACGCGCCGCTCGACACCTGCCGACACATGTACTGCACGATCTGCTCGGTCACCGGCACGTTCAGCGTGCGGTTCGGTTTCCAGTCAATGACGAGCGGTGCCGGTCTGGCCATGTGGAATCCCCCTCTGACGGTTGTGTGGTGTGTGCGGTGGCGGCGGTCGTGGCGCGAACGATATGCGATCCGTGGTGTTTGGCTGTCTACTCAACGATTTTGGTTGGCTGTTTGGTTGATGACGTTGATATCGTTTGGCCGGTTGCCAATTGTAGTGTCACCCATAGAATGATGGATAGAAATTGGCGAATATCACTATTCGCAACGATTTCTATTGGTTATGGTGTGGTGGGAATAGTGATTTTGGTTGAGTGAATATGATCCATCCAAAACTGATGTGGACGGATTATGACTGTGATTGGATGGGAAGAGGTAGGTCATGGGATTCTATTTGCAGGGCCTTACGATGGGGCTGGCCTATATCGCGCCGATCGGCATGCAGAACCTGTTCGTCATCAACTCGGCGTTGACCAAGACGCGTCGTCATGCACTGCTGACCGCGTTGATCGTGATCGTGTTCGACGTATCGCTGTCGTTGTCATGCTTCTTCGGCATCGGCACGCTTATGCAGCGTTACGACTGGCTGCGCCTCGCGGTGCTGGCCGTGGGTGGTGTGGTAGTGATCGGCATCGGCGGCGGTCTGCTGCGCCAGCGCGTGGATGCCGACTCCGCCCCGCATGCTGCGGTTACTTCGGATGCTCGCACCGCTGCACACACTGACACTGATGTCGCGAGGTCCTCCGACCGTATGGCGTCGGGCAAGTCAGGCAAGGGTTTGGGGACGCTGGGCGGCTTTCTGGGCAAGACCATCTCCACCGCATGCGTAGTGACCTGGTTCAACCCGCAGGCCATCATCGACGGCACGCTGATGCTCGGTGCATTCTCCGCCACGCTCACCGCCTCGCAGTCCACGCCGTTCATCACTGGTGTGGAGACCGCATCCATCGCATGGTTCATCGGTGTGACGCTACTCGTGTCCGCATTCCGCAACCGTTTCAGCCCCAAGGTGATCGGCGTGCTCAACAAGGTATGTGGCGCGGTGATCATCGCCTACGGTGTCAAGCTGCTCGTCCAGTTCGCGCTCGCTGTGATCTGACGTCCGTGTTGAGGGGTTCTGTGGGATTATGTGCGATTGGTCGCTGGGTCTCCGGAGCGGACAGCGCACAACTCGAAGATACCCTTCGGAAAACGCCCTATTTCGGGCCTTATATTGCAGTTCTGTGATTTGTGAACCGACGCCTTATCGATACTGCGGGAATTTGGGCTCGAAAACCGAACATTTCTGACTGCGACACGTCCGTAACAACGGTCCGCAACGGTCTGTATCGGTTTGCACCGGGTTGCATCGGTTTGCATTGGGCTATTCCGCTACGTCCGTCTCTTCCGATGGTCAATGAAGCCGCCCGTGCTCCGTTCATCCGGATGCCGGCCACTCCGCCCACTCCGAGAGCGAAGGGCCAGCGTTCCTGCCTCTGCCTGCCGCTAGACTTATGGGCGCTATGAACGTTAACGAATCCCTGAACACCGCAGCCGGCATTGCGCAGACCGGCACCCCGACCATGATCCGCCGCACCTCGCCCGAAGTGCTCGCACCGGCAGGCAACCTCAAGTCCTTCAAGGCCGCCATCGACTTCGGTGCCGACGCCGTCTACTGCTCAGGCAAGATGTTCGGCATGCGCTCCGCTCCCAAGAACCTTTCCCTCGAGGAGATCGCCGAGGCTCGCGACTACGCTCACGCCCGCGGCGCTCGCATCTACATCACCTGCAACATCCTGCCCCGCAACGAGGAGATCGCCGGCATCCGCGAATACATCGGCCAGCTTGCCGACATTGGTGTGGATGCGATCATTGTCACCGACATCGGCGTGATGATGATGGCCCACCGCATCGCGCCGGACCTCGAACTGCACGTGAGTACCCAGGCGGGCGTGACCAACTGGCTCGCCGCGAACGAACTGCACGAACTCGGTGCCAAGCGCGTGGTCCTGGCCCGCGAGCTCAGCCTCGACACCGTGCGCGGCATTCGCGCCAACGTGCCTGCTGATCTCGACATCGAGGCGTTCGTGCACGGATCGATGTGCATGGCGTTCTCCGGCCGCTGCCTGATCTCCAACTATCTGACCGGACGCGACGGCAACCACGGCGAATGCGCACAGCCCTGCCGCTGGAAGTACCATCTGGTGGAGGAGAAGCGCCCCGGCCAGTACTTCCCGATCGAGGAGACCGACAAGGGCTCCTACATCTTCAACTCACAGGACATGTGCATGCTCGAACACGTGGGCGACGTGATCGACGCCGGCGTGACCAGCCTCAAAATCGAGGGCCGCGCCAAAAGCGTCTACTACATCTCCGCCATGACCAACGCCTACAAGTGCGCGGTCAATCTGTGCCTGGAAGCCGACGATCCGCGTGACGTCGTACTCCCCGAATGGCTGCGCGCAGAACCGTACAAGGTCTCGCACCGCGACTACAGCACTGGATTCTGGTACCCCGAACACAAGGTCACCCAGAACGCCGACCGCAACGGCTACTACCGCGACTGGGTGCTCGTGGGCGAGACCCGCGGCTGGGCGGACGGCCGACTCACGTTCATGGGACACAACAAGATCACGCCCGGCCAGACCGTGGAGATCCTGCGTCCCGGCGAGCCCCCGGTACGCATCGAATCGGCCGACGACTCGTTCCTCGACGCGGACGGCGTGCCCGTCGCCGCGGCCGCATACCCCACGCGCACGTTCTCCATGGCCTGCCCCGAGCCTGTGGCCGACGGACTGATGATGCGCTCGCCCGCACCCAACCGCACACTCAAGGCCGAATGATCGGAACGCGCGGAATGATCGGAACGTTCGAATAATCGGCACGCGCGATCGCAACGATCACAGAGCGCACATGATCGAACACAGATCGAATGCAAAGGACTAGCAAGGACCAACAATGCCTAACGACAACACCAACTACGACAACGAAATCCTCAACAGCAACGCCATCCCCAGCCACGACAAGAACGGTCGCCCCATCCCCGTGACCATCCCGATCCAACTCGCTCCCGGCATCAAGGTGGTGTACACCACGCGTCTCGGCGGCGTCTCCACGGGCGACTGGGCCGGACTCAATCTCGGCGGACGCGGCGGCGACGATCCCGCGCACGTGGCCGCCAACCGCCAGGCGCTTGCCGACGAGCTTGGCGTGAAACTCTCCCTGATCGGTCAGGTGCACTCCGGCATCGCCGTGGACACTGACGAACTCTGGGAGGAAAACGCCCCCTACGGTTTCGACGCGTCCGGCACCGCACTGCCCGACGGCACCGAAGCCCGCCGTGTGGAGGCAGACGGCCAGGTGACCAACCAGCGCGGCGTAGCCCTCGGCATGTTCGCTGCGGACTGCCTGCCCGTGCTGTTCGCCGACCCTGAATCCGGTGTGATCGGCGCGGCTCACTGCGGCCGTCGCGGACTGCAGCGTGGTGTGATCGGCGCCACCGTGGACCTCATGGTGGCCAAGGGTGCCAAGCGCGAATCCATCGTCGCCACGCTCGGCCCGTGCATCTGCGGAGACTGCTACGAAGTGGGCGATGAGATCGCTGAGGACTTCCAGAACCGCTTCCCTCTCACGCGCACCGTCACACGATTCGGCGGTGCCGGCGTGGATCTCAACGAAGCCGCGATGATCGACCTCGCATTCGCCGGCGTGACCAAGGTCGGCCAGTCCATGCCGCGCGTGAACGCCGCCACCCAGTACCTCGATGCCGACGAGGAGCTCGCCGAGCTGTGCCGTACCGACGGCGAAGGCCCCGAGTCCCTGCATGAGCGCCTCGAACAGATCCGTCACAGCATGTGCACGCTCGAGAACCCGCTGTGGTACTCGCATCGCCGCGCCGCGCTCGCCGGCAAGAGCCACGAAGGTCGCCTCCTCGCCCTGATCGTCCGCGAGTAACCACGCCCGCTCCGCTCCACACCGAGCGCACTCCGCACCGTCCCGTAGCGTCACTTCCACGAGTGCGGGAATTCCCGAACCGCAGCATGAATAAAACACGGCGACCCCGCAGCGCCCGTACATGCGACGTGAAAGATTCGGGCAGTTGTCGATGGGCGGGCGCGGCATCCCCCCGAAGCGGCTACGGTGGTGCCCATGTGTGAGAAGAGCGATGTTACCCAGAACGATCCGACTGTCGACTCCGCTGTCGACCCGACCGTCAGTGTGAATGCCGATCCGGCCGCCACAGCAGCAGTGCAGTCGGCAGCAGCAGTGCAGTCGGCACAGTCCGTGCATCCCGAACAGTCCACCCCGCTGCCCACCGATGTCCCTGTGGTGGCCGTCGTGCTGGCCGCGGGATTCGGCACCCGCTTCGACCCCGACAACCCCAAGCAGCTCGTGTCGGTGGGTGGCAAGGAGATCGTCCTGTGGTCCATCGAGGCGTTCGAGCACAATCCGCTGGTCTCCGACATCATCGTCGTGGTCAATCCGCGTGTGCACGAGCAGGTGGAGAGTCTGATCGTCAACAATGGCATGAGCAAGGTGCGCATGGTGATCGAAGGCGGTGCCGAACGTTCCGACAGCACGCAGATCGCATTGCAGACGCTTGCCGACGCCGGCATTCCCGACGATGCGAAGGTGCTGATCCACGACGCCGTGCGACCGTTCGTCGAACAGTCCGCCATCCGCGGCTGCATCGAGACGCTCAACCAGTTCCGTGCCGCCACCGTGGCCGTGCCCTCCACCGACACCGTGCTGCTGACGCAGGATCTCGGTGACCGCAAGATCATCTCCTCGGTGCCCGAACGTCCTGACACGTTCCGCGCGCAGACCCCGCAGGCGTTCCGTTTCTCCACGATCCGCGAGGCGTACGCCAAGGCGGTGGGTGATCCCGACTTCCATCCCACCGACGACACCCGCGTGGTGGTCGACTATCTGCCCGGCACCCCGGTGGCCATCGTGGCCGGTGCCGATACGAATCTTAAGATCACCACACTCGCCGACATTCCCGTGGCGGAAAACATCGCCGCGAACCTGACGCAGGGCATGTCGAAGGAGGAGGCCCGCGCCCGTATGCATGCCATGCTGTCTGGCGCGCTCGACCAGATGCGTCGATAGGCGGTCACCCCTACAACGTCACCCAACGTCATCCCTACAGCACTTACACTAGGAATCATGCAAGAGTTCAACGTCGTCATTTCCGGATTCGATCATTACGAGGACATCGACATCAACCCTTCGGCCGAAGTGTGCGCGGCGCTGGAATCACGTGGCGTTGAGCCGTCCGAAGACAGTGCCGGCATCGTGCACATCAACGTCACATCCGTGTTGATTCCGCTGAGTTTTCAAAATGCGTGGCCCACGCTGCGTGACGCGATCGATCGTGTGCATCCGGACATGGTGCTCGCCACCGGACTCAAGACGCATGCGCATTCCGTGGCATTGGAACGCTGTGCCACCAATCTGATCGACGCATCACGGCCTGATGCGGACAATATTCAGCCGCGTCGTGCGCCCATCGATCCGGATGGGCCGGCCGCCTACTGGACACGTCTGCCGTTGCGTACGATCCTGCATGATTTTGCCGAGCAGAACATTCCCGCCACATTGAGTTCCGATGCGGGCACGTTCGTGTGCAATTCGTTGTTCTATCGTCTGCTGGACTGGAATTCCATGCAGTCGACGGCGTTGTCCGGATTCCTGAGCTTCCCCAAGATGAATGATGGTGGCAAGTACGGTTCGGGACTGTCGTTGGAGCAGATGATCGCCGCGGCGCAGGACGTGATCCGTGCCACCGCGGACTATGCGATCCACCCGGTTTCCGACGAGATCTGAACCGCGATCTGAGACGGACACCGTTTGTACTCAGTTCGGGCCACCATGCATGATCACGACGATCGGATTGTCCTCCGGTCGTCGTTTTTCGTTACGTCATTCCCAACGTTTTGCATACGGATCAGCGGCTTTTCATCATGCTTCGAACAGCCTGTGATGACTGTGTGTGACATCTGTGCCAAGTATGAGTCGCTGCGGCGCGGCAGAGCGATGCGTGCGCTAAAGTTCCAAGCAGTCGGGGGTGAATCATGCTCCCGTGCAATCGATCGAAGGTAGTGGCAAGGCAGGAGCTGTTATGGCAGAGGAATTCCCCGTCGTTCTGCGTGGGTATGACAAGGAGCGGGTCGATCAGGCGATGGCCGGCATGCGTGAGAACACCGAACGCATGCGTGAACAGATCAAGGCGTACGATCAGCGCATTTTGCAGTTGGAGGCCGAACTGCGCGAGGAGAAGTCCCGCAAGGCCGCTCCCCAGAAGAACTCCTTCGCATCGTTGGGCGCTTCCGCCCAGCAGCTGCTCGCCTCCGCCGAGCAGACCAGCCGTGAACTGCTCGACCGTGCCAAGCAGGACGCGGCCCGCATTCGCAAGACGGCTCAGGAAAAGGCCGACACTATGCTCAACAACGCGTCGATCGATGCCGCGCAGGTGCAGGATGACGCCAAGGCCGAAGCCGAGGCGATGACCTCCAAGGCCCGCACCGAAGCTGACACGATCCTCGCCTCCGCCAAGCAGACCGCGCAGCAGCTCAGGTCCGTGTCCGAGAAGCGCGCCGCCGAACAGCATGAGACCCTGCAGCTCGAACTTGCCGCCGCGCGTTCCGATCAGGAGAAGCAGCTTGCCGCCGAGAAGGCCGCGCATGAGCGTACGCTCGCCGAGCAGCGCACCGAGCTGACCCGTGAGATCGCCGAGCAGCGCAAGATCGCCGACGAGGAGATCGCCAAGAAGAAGGCAGAGTCCGACGACCGTATTCAGAGGGCGCTGGATCAGGCCAATGTCCGCCTCAACGAGATGCGTGATCAGGCTGGCAAGATGCTGTCCGACGCCAAGCGCCAGTCCGGCGAGATCCTCGAGAAGGCGAAGGCCGAGGCCCGTCGCATCACCGACGCCGCCGATGTCGAGCGTGCCGACAAGCTCGCTAAGGTGGGTGCCGAGGTCGAACAGATCCGCAAGGACATCGCCGCTCAGCAGGATGAGGCCACCGCGAAGGTGAAGGAAGTGCTCGCCAACGTCAAGGAGCGCAGCGAGCAGGCCCGTCGCGAGGCCGACGAGCTGCTGGAACAGGCCAAGAAGGCCCGTTCCCAGGCCGACGATTACTCCGCGGTCAAGCACGACGAGGCCGACAAGCAGAGCAAGACGCTGATCGACGAGGCCACTCGCAAGGCCGAGGCGCAGGTGGAGCAGCGTCGTCAGGCCGCCGAGAAGGAGATCAACGGTCTGCAGGAGCACATCACCGCACTGCAGAACCGTGAGGCGTCCATCACCGCCCGTGTGGATGAGCTGCGTTCGATCTTCGCCGACGCGTTCGGATTCGGTGGCGTGGCCGGTGCCGCGGCCGGGGTGTTTGGTGCCGCCAACGCCGAGAAGGCCGTTGTCGAGGATGCGAAGAACGTCGCAGCCGCTGCTGCGGAGGATGCCGCCGCCGCTGCGGAGGATGCTGCCAAGCTGTCCAGTGCCAAGGGCGAGGCTCCGGATGTGCCCGTGGCCAACGCGGTGGCCGACCCCGTGGTCGCCGATGAACCGACCGAGCCCGCCAAGCCGTCCGCGGCAGGGAACGCAGGAAACGAAGGGAACCGCTGATGACCGCAGAAACTGCAACCGCGACTTCCGCAACCGCAACCGCTGATTTCACGCCACTGTCCGACGCCCGTCTGGCCGAGCTGCGTGAGGGATTCGACTCCCGTGAGGCCAACCGCATCGCCATGAACGCGGTGACCGACGCCGGCATCGACAAGGTGGCCCGCAACTTCGACCGCGCCCGTCTGCTGCAGCGTCGCTTCTCCGTGACCGTGGATAATGGCAAGGTCACGTCTCAGGCACGTTCCGGCCGCTGCTGGCTGTTCAGCTCGCTCAATGTGGCGCGTTTCGTGGCCAAGAAGAATCTCGGCATCAAGGATTTCGAATTCTCGCAGAGCTATGCGATGTACTTCGACAAGCTGGAGCGCGTGAACTACTTCATGCAGGACGTGGCCGCGCTGGTGGCCGCCGGCGAACCGTCCGACTCCCGTCTGATGCAGCACCTGCTGCACGACGTGATGGGTGATGGTGGCCAGTGGACGATGGCGCTCAACGTGTACGTCAAGCATGGTGCCGTGCCCAAGGATCTGTTCCCGGAGACCGCGTCCAGCCAGAACACCGGTCAGATGAACACGAATCTGCGCGCGCTGCTGCGTGGTGCCGTGTGCAAGCTGTACGCCGGCGAGGATGCACAGTCGGTGATCGATGAGACGCTGGCCGCTGCGCATCGTATTCTGACGATCCACCTTGGTACGCCGCCCACCAGTTTCGATTGGGAGTGGACGGATGACGATGGCGAGTTCCACCGTGTGGGTGAGATCACGCCGGTCGAGTTCTGGCACAAGTACGTGGATGCCGGTCTTGAGGACTATGTATGCCTGGTCGACGATCCGCGTGCCGAGCACCCGAAGGGCGTGAAGATCGGCATCGAGCATCTGGGCAACGTGGTGGGCGGTACGCCGACCGAGTACCTTAACGTGCCGGTGTCGTTCATGAAGGAGTGCGCTCGTAGGATCATGAGCGAGCAGGGCATTCCGGTGTGGTTCGGTGCCGACTGCCATCCCATGATGGATCGCGAAAACGGTGCATGGGCCACCGACCTGTTTGAATATGGTCGCGTGTATGACGTGGATTATGCGATGGACAAGGAGGAGCGTGTGCGCTTCGCCGACTCCGCCATGAACCACGCGATGGCGTTCGTGGGCGTTGACGTGGCCGACGATGGCACGACCACGCGTCGTTGGCGTGTGGAGAACTCGTGGGGCGACAAGATCGCCGACAAGGGCTACTTCACGATGAGTGACGACTGGTTCAGCGAATACGTCTACGAGGTCGCTGTCCCCAAGTCCATGCTCCCCAAGGAATACCAGGAAGCCCTCACCACCCCCGCCCTCATGCTCCCCGCCTGGGATCCAATGGGCGCTTTGGCCTGACGGTCGCCGACGTCAGGCCAAAGCGAGGAAAGCGTTAAGCGTGACAGTCCGGTGGACTGTCACGTAGCTTTCCCGTGGTGGGTTGCCGACGCAACCCGCCGCAACCGCTTTGGCCAAGTAGCGCACGGAGTGCGCGTAGGCCAATACGCGCGGAGGCGTTGGGAGACAGTCCGGTGGACTGTCGAGCCGATTGCCGCCACAACCCTTTGGGGTCCACTGTTTTATCGAAATTCTTATCGACCAACGCATACCAAGGCATGAAAATCTAGTCCTGCGAATCGTTGAGTAGATCGCTCATTATCGTTGTGATCCAACATCTTCGGCATCTCACTGTATCCTGCAGCATGCTCCTGCA
This sequence comes from Bifidobacterium sp. UTCIF-39, assembly GCF_006408715.1. Taxonomy (NCBI): domain Bacteria; kingdom Bacillati; phylum Actinomycetota; class Actinomycetes; order Bifidobacteriales; family Bifidobacteriaceae; genus Bifidobacterium; species Bifidobacterium sp. UTCIF-39. Next base: position 153,179 of record NZ_JEOG01000001.1, read on the forward strand.
ACGATGTCATTGAACGCGTTCTTCATTACTCTCGCCGGCTGTTGGCCGGACGACAGAGGCCAATAATAACAACATCAGTTGCATTTAGAAAGACAGTCCCAGGACAATCCCCCGTACCCTTTCGGCATTGGCGAGAGGGTCTATCGTGCGCGCGTCATGCCTTCGTATCGTGGCAGAGAATGCAATATTGAGCACGTACAGCATTCTCTGCCACTGGCTGTGGCACAGAATCCACGGATGACGAATTGTTCCATTCTCTGCCATGGAAAACGGCATGAAATCGCGGATTATTGATCGATTTCTGGGTAATAACGGTCTATCCCATCCCTTGATGTCATGACGCTTGTGGCAGAGAAGCGTGATAGATCAATTTCGTGCATTCTCTGCCACATCGTCGTGGTAGAGAATACGAAAACAGAGTATTGCCGCATAGTGTGGCAAGGAATCGTGGCAGAGAATGCAAAAATCAAGAGCATTGTCATTCTCTGCCGAGGTCTGTGGCACAGAATGCAAAAGTCGACAGCATCGTCGTTCTGTGCCAAAGCCTGTGACAGAGAATCCCCAATACGGCCGATTGATCATTCTCTGCCAATCATCAGTACGTGATCGGGCGTATCGCAGCGTCTCATACGAAAAATCTGCAGTGAGGACAGACGATGATGCAAGGAACGCATTGGTCTGTCCTTGCAATCGTGCAATCAGTGGTCATAACAGTGCCCGATAAACACGAAGGTGTCTGACTCGAAGCGTATACGAGTCAGACACCTTCATCATCGTGTGCTGTGTGCTGTGTGCCGTGCGACGCACTTGATATCAGTTGATATCAGTTAGTGGTCAACCGCATCACGCATCACGCATAAATGCATCACACGTAACCACACATCACGCATAAATATTGCGAGCGCGCATGTCGCTGGGCAGACCCTCGAGCAGATGGGTCACGGAGTCGCTTTCGAACACGGAACGGATGCCGGCGGCCAGCAGCGGGGCGATCGACAGCACGGTCATGCCATCGAAGCGCTTTTCGGCGGGAACCGGCACGGTGTCGGTGAGGATGATCTCGCGCGCACCGCAGGACTTGAGTCGTTCCACGGCCGGGCCGGACAGCAGTCCGTGCGTGGCGACGAGCGTCACGCTCTTGGCGCCGGCGTTGCGCAGCACCTTCACGGCTTCGCAGATCGTGCCGGCGGTGTCGATCATGTCGTCGACGACGATGCAGTCGCGGCCTGCAACCTCGCCGATGATGCCATGCGCTTCGGCGTGGTTCGGACGGGTGATATCGCGGGACTTGTGGATGAAGGCGAGCGGACGGTTATCAAGCTTGGCGGCCCAACGCTCGGAGACCTTGATGCGGCCGGCGTCGGGGGAGACGATGGTCACGTTGCCGAGTTCGCAGTGGTTGCGCACGTAGTCGATGAGGATCGGCATGGCGGTGAGATGATCGACCACGCCGTCGAAGAATCCCTGCTCCTGCGATGCGTGCAGGTCCACGGTCATGATGCGGTCGGCGCCGGCGGTCTTGAACAGGTCGAACACGAGTCGTGCGGTGATGGGCTCGCGGCCCTGATGCTTCTTGTCCTGACGGGAGTAGCCAAGGAACGGCAGCACGGCGGTGATGGAACGGGCGGACGCGCGCTTGAGTGCGTCGATCATGATGAGCTGTTCCATGATCCACTTGTTGATGGGATCGGTGTGGCTCTGGATCACGAACACGTCGGCACCGCGCACGGGCTGGGTGAAGCGCACGTACATCTCGCCGTTGGCGAAGTCATAGGCGGTTGTCGGAAGAATGTCAAGTCCCAGACATTTCGCCACTGCTTCGGACAGCTCCGGATATGCACGTCCAGTAACGACGGCGAGTTTGCGAATGGGGGTTTCTTCCAATACCGTGGCCATGTTGGCGATCTCCTTTCGACCTCAAGACATAGTAGTAGGTCGGCGCGTCATTTCCTTTATACAGGGTACGGGAATCCGCGGCGAGAATGGCCGGGGGAGTGGTTTTTCCTCAAACTCGTCCAATTTACGAAGTGGCAACCGTCCGTTCATTCCACATTGTGGAAGATCGCCGCTTTTTGACCCTCCTCACTCCTTAGTGTGATCACACTAAAAAACGGGGTTGTTGGAATTTCAACGTTTTGGAGGGATTCGTCACGATAGTGTGATCACACTAAGGGAGAAGGGGCGGAGAAATGAACGGCAAGAATGTGAGACAAAACGGCGGTTTCGCAACGGCTCGTCTATAGTGATGTAGTCCGTGCCCATGGAGGGGCATGGCAATTCACAAATGCTATCCAATACATAGCAATGAAAGAGGTGAGAAATATGGCAGCTCTTCGCGGACCTGACAGCAGCGAAGATGAACGGCGCAATCTCTCGGAGCGCGCGGTTTTTCCCGAAACGATGGATGTGAACATCTATCAGCTTGACCCTATTCCGGCACCTCGCTCCTTTATCCGTGACATTCCGCTCAGCGATAAGCAGCTGGATCTGGTGTCCCGTTCCCGTCAGGAGATTCGTGACGTGCTGCACGGCCGTGACGATCGTCTGCTTGTGGTGGTGGGTCCCTGCTCGATTCATGATCCCAAGGCCGCGCATGACTACGCGCAGCGTCTTGCCAAGCTCAAGAGCGAGCTGAACGACGATCTGGTGATCGTGATGCGTGTGTACTTCGAGAAGCCGCGTACGACGATCGGTTGGAAGGGCCTGATCAACGATCCTGATCTGGATGGTACGTTCAACATCCGCAAGGGCATGTTCCTGGCCCGTCGCGTGCTGTCGGACGTGCTTGATCAGGGTGTGCCGGCGGCCACCGAGTGGCTTGATCCGATCACCCCGCAGTACCTGTCCGACGCGATCAGCTGGGGTGCGATCGGCGCGCGCAACACCGAAAGCCAGGTGCATCGTGAGCTGGCCAGCGGCCTGTCGATGCCGGTGGGCTTCAAGAACTCCACCGACGGTTCGATCAAGGCGGCAGCCGATTCCTGCTACGCCTCGAGCTTCGAACACCACTTCCTGTCGATCAATCTCGACGGTCATGTGATCGCCGCCGAGACCAAGGGCAACCCCGACTGCCATCTGATTCTGCGCGGTTCGAGTCATGGCCCGAACTACGATACCGAGTCGGTGAAGGCCGCGCTTGAGGCGCTGCGTAAGGCGAATGCCCCCGGTCCGAGCAAGGTCGGTCTGATCGTCGACGCCGCGCATGGCAACTGCGGCAAGGACGAGGTCGTGGAGGCCGAGGTGGTGGAGAATCTTGCCGAGCGTATCGCCGCCGGCGAGCAGGGCATCACCGGCATCATGATGGAGAGCTTCATCGAAGCCGGCGCGCAGAAGCCCGCCCCGCTCGATCAGCTTGTGTACGGCAAGTCCGTGACCGACCGTTGCGTGCCGTGGGATCGCACCGCCGAACTCCTGCGCACTCTGGCTCAGTCCGTACGCACTCGTCGCAATAACTGAACCTACACAACGATCTGGGTGTGATCGGGCATCGGGGGACGTGGAACCGTTCTCTCGTGATCTGGTCATACCCAGATCCGTTTCCGGTGTTTTCCGATGTCTCCCGATGATTATGTATATTGGCTAACAATACGGCCAATTCTTGGCAACATGCGGCATGGTCATTCCCCCGCTGGGCATATTCTGCGAGACAATGATTACGGCAACAATCATTTCCGTGCGAAGAGGCAGAGAGAATATGAGCAACGAGACGGTCGTCGTAGTCGTAGAGAGCAAGGCTCCCACCAATCTGAGGGTCAATGATCGCATCGAACCGGTCGATCTGGAACCGGGCGGCGTTCCCGTATTGCGCTGGACCGTCCCGCTGGTGGACGTGGGCGTGGTGAACGCGGCGGATGAGGTCACTGCGAATAATACGGTCGTCGCGTACGAGGTGATCGTGTCGTCCACGTACGACAAGGCCGAATCCGGCAATGGCGACGTATGGGATTCCGGACATGTGGAGGGCGACGGTTTCGACGGCGTTTCGCTTTCCGGCATCGACATGGCTCCCAGTCGTCGTTACTGGGCCTCCGTACGCGTATGGCGCGGCACCGAGGATTCCAGCAAACCCACCGCGTGGAGCGAACCGACCACGTTCGGCACCGGTGCCGGAAAGCACTGGGAGGCCGCCGAACCGATTTGGCCTGACCCGCTCACCGCCAACCCCTACCGCACCGTGGAACTGCCCGAGTCGATCGCGGGCAAGGATCGTGAGATCAGCACCGACGATCAGTTCGCCAAGCGCCCCGATCCCATGACCAGCGAGCACAATTCGCAGGGCTGGGCCCTGTTCCGCGGCTACATCACGTTGCCGAAGAAGCCGATCCGCTGGGCCACGCTCAACGCGACGGCCGCCAGCGTGAGCCGCGCCCGTCAGTTCGTCTACCGCATGTGGCTCAACGGCCACTTCGTCGGATTCGGCCCCACCTTCCCGATCGACGGCGAGACCCGCTACGACGGCTACGATGTGACCCGCTATCTGGTGCCCGGCCGTGACAACTTCATCGGCGTGATCGCCTACGCGCTCGAGGATCAGCGTTTCATGGCGCAGCTCGACGTCATGTACGAGGACGGCACGCTTGCGCACTTCGGCACCGGCGAGGACTGGCTGTCCCGCGTGGGCAACAACGTATGGCTTGACGGCGCGTCCGTGGGCACGCATGTGTACGAGTTGCCCGCCGAGAACATTCAGGCGGCCGCCTATCCGCGTGGCATGTCCGAAGTGGGCTACGACGACATCGACTGGGCCGTCTCCAAGGTCAAGCCCGCGTTCGACGAACTCAAGGCCACGCCGTTCGACAAGCCCACCCTGCGCGAGCGCAAGGCGGTGAAGAAGTGGATCACCGACGACGGTCGTCTGATCGTCGACTTCGGCCGTGCCGTCGCCGGCGGCATCCGTCTCGCTGCCCGGGTGAGCCGTCCCACCGATCTGGTGATTCGTTTCGGCGAGCGCTTGAACGATCAGGGCACCGTGCAGTACCGTCTCGACGCATACAACGAGTATCAGGACGTGTGGCATTACGTGCCGAACAAACTGAACGTGCCGGTCACCGCGCGCACGTGGGGCCTCCGTGTGTTCCGCTACGTGGAGATCCTGCCCACGGAAAGCAATGACGAGAACGCCGAACTGCTGCGTGAACTGCTCGACAGCGACACCGCGCTCGAGGCGCAGGCGCTGCTGTATCCGTTCCACGGTCCGTCCGACGGCTTCGTGTCGTCGAATGAGACGATGAATCAGGTGTGGCAGCTGTGCCGCAACACCGTCGAATCACTCAATGTGAATATGTATGTGGATTCATGGACGCGCGAACGCATTCCGTACGAGGCCGACGCGTGGCTGCAGCAGCGCGCGCACATGTCGCTGGATGCCGATTCCAAACTCGGCGAATACTCCATCGACTATCTGCTGGCCAACCGTACGTGGCCCACCGAGTGGCCGCTGTATCTGGTACTCGCCGTGTACGACGCGTGGGTGCAGACCGGTTCCCTGCAGCAGGCCGCCGAGCAGTGGGACAGGATCGTTGCGATGCTGCCCGACAAGTATCTCGATGACACGACCGGACTGATCGTGAAGGATCCCGGCGAGAGCAGCACCATGGACGGCGATCTGGTGGATTGGCCGCCGGCCGAGCGTGACGGATTCGTCTTCGGTCGTGTGAACACGGTGATCAACGCGCTCGCCGCACAGAGCTATATGTGCGCGGGAGTGCTCGCCCTGAAGCTTGGCAAGGTCGACGAGAGCCGTCGCTACCAGCGTATTGCGTCCCGTATGCGCAAGGCCATCAACAAGTATCTGTGGAACGACGAGGTGGGTGCCTACGCCGACGGTCTGGATACGGGCGTGGACGGCAGGCAGATCGCGCATTGCTCTGAGCATGCGTCCGCGTTTGCGCTGGCGTTTGCGCGCGTTCCCGCCGAGCGTCTGCCTCGCGTGGGTGCGTTCATCCGCTCCAAGGGCATGGCGTGCAGCGTGTATGTGGCGTCCGTGCTGCTCGAGGGACTCTACAAGGGCGGTCAGGGCGTGTATGCCAACGAGCTGATGGCCGCTTCCGAGGGCGAGCGCACATGGCGGCACATGATCGATGAGGGTGCCGGTGCCACCATGGAGGCGTGGAGCCGCGATCTCAAGAGCAACACCACGTATTCGCACCCGTGGGCCGCGTCGCCGGCGTTCCTGCTGCCGCGCTACATGGTGGGTGTGCACCCGCTGGAGCCTGGATTCCGTGAGTTTGTGATGGCGCCGCAGCCCGGTTCCATTGGCGAAGCGAGCGCCAAGGTGCCGATTGCGACTGGTGTGATCGAGGCTGGATACAAGGTGTTGGGCGATACGGTGCCCACCGCCGAGGACCAGTCGCTGGACGGCATCGAGATCACGCTGGTCGTGCCGATCGGTACGACCGCCGATGTGATCGTGCCGCCGACCAAATCCGGTGCGCCGATCGTGCTTGACGGTGTGGAGACGGTGGTCGCGGACGCGCGGTACGGCATGCCGTCCACGATTCCGCAGGGTTCGTATCCGGCCGGCGCGCGTCGTATTCATGGGCTGACCGCTGGGCGTCACGTCATTCAGGCGTGATCCGACCGGGTGGCTGGCTACGTTGTTTCACGTGAAACAACGTAGTTGGTTTGCCAAAAACCAGAACGTGGCTCTCCTCGTTCGTGCGGTTTCGACCATTCCGTAGATTCCGTACAATGAGGGGAGCTTTGTATAGTTGGACGATTGACATGGCAACGGATCGTCGGCAACCGGTGAGATGGCCGGTCATGATGCATGCGGATGACGATGCATGACGATGGACGATGGCGGCGACGGGCCATGTCGGGGGAGGATCTCGATGAGCGAGAACACAGAGAACAACGAGAACACAGAGAACAAGTCGAATACCACTACTGCACATGCCGATGTTGCGAATACCGCAGTCGATGCCGAGGGTTCCGGCAACCGCGGCGATGAGCTGCGCGCTATCCGTCGCGCACTGGATGAAGGCAAGAACCCGCTCAACGTGCAGGGCATTCCGCGCTGGGAGGATCAGGTCGGCATCAGCCGTATCGTCAATCGACGGGTCATGGAACTCGACCCGCTGCCCACGCCGGCCGAAGTGCTGTCCGATCAGCCGTTGGAAGGCGAGGCCCGGGAGCTGGTCGCCAGTTCGCGTGATCAGGTGCGCGCATGTCTGTACGGGCAGGACGATCGACTGCTCGTCATCGTCGGCCCCTGTTCGGTACACGATCCCAAGGCCGCGCTCGACTACGCGCGTCGACTGTCCGCGTTGAACAAGGAACTGGACGGCGAGCTCATGATCGTGATGCGCGTGTACTTCGAGAAGCCGCGTACCACCGTCGGATGGAAGGGTCTGATCAACGATCCCGACGTGGACGGCAGCCATAACATCCACAAGGGCCTGCTGCTCGCCCGCCGCATCCTGCTCGACGTGCTGGATGCCGGACTGCCGGCGGCCACCGAGTTTCTTGAGCCGACGTCGCCTCAGTTCATCTCCGACGCCGTGACATGGGGTGCGATCGGCGCTCGCAACACCGAAAGCCAGATCCATCGTCAGCTCGCCAGCGGACTGTCCATGCCCGTCGGATTCAAGAACGCGACCGACGGATCCGTCAAGGCGGCCATCAACGGATGCTATGCGGCCGCCCAGGAGCACACGTTCTTCGGCATCGATCACATGGGACGTGCCGCCGCCGTCGAAACGCTCGGCAATCCCGACTGTCATGTGGTGTTGCGCGGTTCGAGCCACGGTCCGAACTACGACGCCGAATCCGTGCGCATCGCCATGGAGGCGGTTCGTGACGAAATGCCCGCCGATTCCGCGGCGGCCCACGGACTCGTGATCGACGCCTCGCATGGCAACTCCGGCAAGGACGAACACCGTCAGGCCGAAGTCGTGCGCAACATCGCCGCGCGTGTGGCCGCAGGGGAACAGGGCATCACCGGCATCATGATGGAAAGCTTCCTCGAGGGCGGCAACCAGCCGGCCGCGCCGCTGCCGCAGCTCATCTACGGCAAGTCCATCACCGACAAGTGCATCTCCTGGCCGGAGACCGAGAAGCTGCTGCGCGAACTCGCCGCCGCGGTCAGCGAACGCCGCTGGAACTGATCGACTGATTGACTGGCCGACGAACTGTCTGATCCGAATCCCATCCCCCGAATCCATACCTATATAAAGGAGTGCAAATGAGCAGAACGATCGCGATCATCGGAGCCATGGACGAGGAGGTCGCGCTCATCGCCCGTTCGCTGACCGACGCCGTCACGCATGCCGAAGCCGGTCTGAACGTCACCGAAGGCACATTCGCCGCCGCGTCCGGTGAGACGTTGCACGTGGTCGCCACCGTGGCCGGCATGGGCACGGTGAACGCCGCCTCCACCACGCAGCACCTCATCGACGTCTATGCGCCAGAGTCCGTGATCTTCTCCGGGATCGCCGGCAATCTCAACAAGGATCTGCACATCAACGACGTGGTGCTCGGCGGCACGCTGCGTTATCTTGACACCGACATGCGTCTGATCGCCCAGTCGGCACCCAAGACCGACGAATTCCACTCCGACCCGCATCTGCTGTCCGTGGCCGGCGAGGCACTTGACGAGATGGGCATCACGCATATCACCGGCGTCATCGCCACCGGCAACTACTTCGTGGAAGGCGACGAGAACACCGCCAAGGTGAAGGCCGAAACCGGTGCCGACGCCGTGGAGATGGAAGGTGCCGCCGTGGCGCACGTCGCCGCCCGCAACGGCGTCCCCGCACTGGTCATCCGCGCGCTGAGCGACAATGCCGACACCGAATACGAGACGTTCAAGGAGTTCGACATCAGCGAATACGCCGACACGGCCGCCAAGCTGGTGATCAATATTCTCGGACGGCTGTGATGGCTGTTTGCACAATCGCACTGCTTGGCGTTCAGATGATTCGATGATGAACGCCAAGTGAATCATGGTGAACGCAAGGTTGCGCGACATTGATTTCTCTCTGTCCGACGGTGCGCCTTGACCGACGTTCCCCCACACTGGGAACCGCAGTATGCCGATGACGACGAGGAACGCATCGGCATTGTTGTTTCCAGTGTGAGGATTGGAAGAATATGACACATGCATTCGCAACCGCGGTAAAGGGAGCCGTCGCCGGCTTCGCCGCCGTGGCCATGCTGACGCCGCTTGCCGCGTCCACGGCCTCGGCTGCCACCACGACAGGCAGCAATCAGCAGAGCTTCATCCAGTACGACGTGGCCGAAAGCCCGGCAGCCGATGGCGGCAAGGGACTGACCTCGCTGCTGACCGATTTCAACACCTACTGGACGCCCAACAAGGGTGCCACTGACGCCGGCGTCGCCACGCTGCAGCACGACGACGAGCTGACCGAAAGCATCAACAACGCCGCATTCGGCGCCGATGGCAAGACCGCGCAGGATCAGCGCGCCCTGTCCGATGCCCAGATGAACTCCACCAACACCCTGTACGACGCCCTCGGCCCGACCATCGGCGGCTACTTCAAGTCCGACATGGAAGCCGGCAAGCTGCCCAAGACCGCGGCCTTCCTGGAGGCCATGGACAAGTCCGTGAGCACCGGCGACGCCAAGGGCACCTACGCCCACCCGCGCCCGTACGTGGATCGCGCCAACTACAAGGGCGAGAAGATCGACCTCAAGGGACTCAAGAGCACCCTTGACATCAAGAAGGTCCCCGGCTACGAGAACTTCGACTGGGGTGACGGCGAGGCTCCCGACAACGAGTACGAGGGACTGGCCGAATCCGGTTCCTTCCCGTCCGGCCACACCACCTTCGCCTTCACCCAGGGCGTGGGCCTGTCCGCCATCCTGCCTGAGCTCGGCCCTCAGATCATGACCCGTGTGTCCGAGGCCGGCAACAACCGCATCGTGCTCGGAGTGCACTACCCGCTCGACATCCTCGGCGGCCACATCGCCGGTCAGTACGGCGTGGCCACCGCGGTCAGCGGCAACGACAAGGCCAAGGCCGATGCCGCCGCTGCCCGTACCGAGCTGGTGAACTACCTCACCGCCCAGTGCAAGGCCGACGGCCACGGTGACACCCTCGAGGCCTGCATCGCCAACACCGGTGCCAGCAGCGACAAGGGCTACACCAACGGCTTCACCGACGACGTGGTGAAGACCGCCGTCACCGACCGCAAGAGCGCCATCGACGCCTACACCGCCCGCATGACCTACGGCTTCCAGCAGACCGGCAAGGCCGGTCAGGCCGCCGTGGTGCCCGACGCCGCAGTGAGCATGCTCGACAACGTGGCTGCGTTCAAGAACCTCACCGCCGACCAGAAGAAGGCCGTGCTCGCCGCCACCGAAGGCGACTCTGGATACCCGCTCGACGCCTCCTCCGAAGGCTGGGCCCGTATCAACCTCGCCAAGGCCTACAGCGCCAAGGTGACGCTCGACAAGAGCGGCAAGGTCGTCAAGGTCGAGCCTGGCCAGACCGCCCCGTCCGTGGTGACCGTGAACACCGGTGACAACGGCAACAACAATGGTGGCAATAACGGTGGTTCTGACAACAACGGCAACAACAATGGTGGCCAGACTGACAACAACCAGCAGGGCAACAATGGCCAGAACGGCCACAACGGTCAGAACGGCCAGAACGCCGGTACCAACAATGCCGGCAACAACGGTGCCAACGGCCAGCAGGGCTCCAACGGCTCCAACGGCAACGCCGGTACCAACAACGGCAAGACCAACAACGGTACGAACGCCGCCAAGACCGGCAAGCTCAGCCGCACCGGTACCGCCATCGCGGGCATCGTGGTTGCGGTTGCTGTGATCGCCGTCGCCGGTGCCGCGATGGTCATCCGCCGTCGCCGCGCCTGAAGCCATCGGCAACTGAATAACTGAATACACAACTGAATAATTAGGGGAGTGATCGTGGCTTTTACGTCCGATCACTCCCCTTTTTGATCAAATAACCAACCAAATAACCAATCGAATATCAATACGGGCGGCTGATCGAATCAGTCGCCCGTATTCACCAAGTCACAAGCCAGCGTATACAACGTATACTCAGTCACCGATCGTGGCGACGGAGCCGCGATCGATCAACCGCGGATCGATCAGCATATGACGCGACGGCCACTCGGGATGCTCAAGACGCCACAGCAACGTGTTCAGGCATTCCGTGGCGAACTCGTGCTGCGGCGAACGCAGCACGGTCAGCGGACGCGAACTGGGCGTGGCATAGCCGTCGATGGAGATCAGCGAGATATCCGTGGGTACACGCTTGCCATGTCGCTCGAACGCCTGCGCGAGTGCGATGGCCAGATAATCGGAATGCACGAGCAGGCCGGTCGCCTCGGAGTCGAGCGTGCGTTCCACGATCTCCTCCACGCCGTGCGTGTCGTAGGGCTGGATGCCGTCGAACACGAACGGGCATTCCAGCAGATTCGTCTTGTCGACGAGCTGGTGCCACGCCTCCTCGATGATCTCGGAGGTCGGGGTGAGCGTGAACGCGGCCGCCACATGACGATGTCCTCGCTCACGGAAGTGGTTGATGGCCTTGCGCACGCCATACGGATGGTTGGTGCGCACGGAGTCGTGGAACACGTTGGATGAGTATGGCTGATCGCGTTCGGCGATGACCACCGGGACGGGGGAATGGTTGATCCAGTTCCACGACGCCTGTGAAACGTCCTCCTCGGAGCTGGGGGAGGTGATGATGCCGACCAGATTGTTCACGGAGCCGAACGTGTCAAGAATCTCGTTTTCGCGAATGCGTTCGTAGGAGGATTCGCGGATCTCCACCTGATAGCCGAGTTTGGCGGCCTCGGTCTGGATCTCGCCGATCACGGTGGGCCAGAAGAAGCTGGGTTCGGGGAACATGAGTCCGATCACGCCGTTGTTGCCGTGGTTGTTGCGCGCGGTCGGGGTCGCAGTGGCCGCAGGAATGACAGGTTGCGGAACGCCGATGCTCATGTCGCGAAGATCCTCGTCGTTCAGCGGCATCATGGTGCGGTCGAGCCGGTCGATCGTGGTGTCGTTCAGCAGCGGTTCGCTGTTTCGTGCCGTAATGTTCGCGGTGACGGCGGCGTGTTCGGCGATGGTGGCGGCTGCCCCTGCGGGAATAGTTTCGGCAATCGCCGCGCGGGTTCCACCGACCGACACCGCGTGGTCCGTGCCTGAACCGTCGGATTCGGTGCTGCCGATCGACATGGCACCGCCTCGCACCCTACGCAGCAGTCCGGCGTCGGCGAGCACGGACAGATCACGCCGCACGGTGATCTCGGTGGTGCCGAGATACTTCGCCAATGCGGGGACGGTCACCACATTCTCTCGAGTGAGCAGACTCAGGATCATATCCTGTCGTTCTGCGGGCAGATAACTGCGTTGTGCAGCGGTCGTGGTGCCGTCCGAGGCGGCGTTGAAGGTGGACATAGCGATTCCTTGATGTTGGGGATTGCGTCAATTTATCATCGAACTGGTTATAAGTATACCGTTTTGATCACAAACAAGCATACCATCGATGGCAAAACCGTCGCTTGATATCGGTAAAGTTCTTAGAAATTATACGGTTTTCACGAATGGTCAGACGTCATATTTTCAACTTTTTCATCTTTTGCCAGTGTGTCATAGTGATCATCGATGAAACAAACTGTGGAAAATGATTGAAAGTGATTATATGTGAACAAAAGTGCGATATACTGAAATGGTCATCAATGGAAGAGCGTGGTCGGCAAAGAGGCGACCGCGAAGAACAAGACAAAGGACAGTCATGGCAGACGATTCCGTACTCACCGCAGCACAGGCCCGGTACGCCAACGAATTCTGGACGGCCACCTCGGGCGATCTCACGCAGCGTCGCGAAACGATCAACGCTCCCGAATATGTCGCCGAACCCGGCGATGCCACGCCGATCGTGATCGATCCGGCCGACCGCAAGCAGCCGTGGATCGGTGCGGGCGCGGCCATCACCGACGCCGCCGCATCCCTCATCTGGGGATCCATGGACGCCGAACAGCGTCATGCGTTCCTCGACGATTGCTTCAATCCCGCCAAGGGCGGTTTCTCCGTGATCCGCATCCCGCTCGGCTCCTGCGAGCCCAGCGCCCAGCCGTACTACACGTACGACGATCTGCCCTTCGGCGAGCATGACAACGCGCTCACCAAGTTCTCGCTGGGCACCGGCGAACCCGGCGCGCCCGACGCCACCAAGGACTTCAAGTACATCATCCCCGTGGTGCTCGAGATCCTCAAGATCAACCCGGCCGTGAAGATCATCGCCTCCCCGTGGAGCGCCCCCGCATGGATGAAGAACACAGGCCACCTGTGCCAGGGCGGTCACCTGCGCTTCGACGAGTGGACCGGCAACGGCTTCGACCCCATGCTCGACAGCTTCGAGGGCTGCTACGCGCGCTACTTCGTCAAGTACGTCGAGGAGATGGCCAAGATCGGCATTCCGATCTGGGGCGTGACCGTGCAGAACGAGCCGAGCAACGCGCCCAAGTGGCCCGCCATGATGTGGACGCTCAAGCAGCAGGCCGAATTCGCCCACAAGTTCCTGCGCCCGGCCATGAACCAGAAGTTCCCGGAGATGCGCATCTTCATCAACGACGACTCCACGCACAACATCCTGTGGCCGGTCAACGAGATTGTCACCCCGCAGCAGGCGGCCAGCGTCGACGGCTTCACCGTGCACACGTACGAGGGCCCGTACTCCAACTTCTTCAACGCATCCCGCTCGTTCCCGCATTGGATGTTCGGCATGACCGAGCGCCGCTGCATGATCGACGAGACGCCCGAGGACGCCGCGCACATCATGCTCGGCATCATCGGCAACTGGCTCGTGCGCAACGGCGAGAGCTTCATCGCGCTGTGGAACATCGCGCTTGACGAACGCGGTCTGCCGAACCAGGTGGGTGCCACCGGTCGTCGTGGCGTGGTGACGATCCAGCACGAGACCGGCGAGGTGATCCGCAACCTCGAGTACTTCATGCTGCGTGCGTTCGGCCAGGACGTCAAGCCCGGCTCCGTGGTGGTGCGCTCCACCAACCACACGCCCGACGGATGGTCCGGCGGACTCGGCTCGGTCGCGTTCCTCTCGCCCGAAGGCGATGTGGCCGCGCATGTGTACAACCCGACCGGCGAGCCGATCGAGGCCGCGGTGACGATCAACGGTCAGGGCGGCGCGTGGCAGAAGGTCACCGTTCCGGCCTGGGGCGTGGTGACCGTGCACAAGTCCAACGGCGCGATCAACGTGTCCGAGCCGCCGGCCGACGACGAGTTCGAGCTCAACCCGGCGCCGAAGCACCTGCTCGGCGACGTGGCCCCTGGCAAGGTTCGCGTCTGGGGTCAGGACGAGTGACGTCTTGCCGCCGGTGATCTGAACGCCGGGCCGGTTCCGGGGTGTTTTCGGTGCTCTGTGCACTCGGCGCTTTGCACTCCCGGGTTCTGGCCTGTGGGCTCTCCCAGTTGATGGGGGAGCCCTTTTTTTCATGCCCAATTCTCGCCGTCACATGGGCCGGGTTGTTTTGTTACGTGGGCCGTGTTGTGTTACGTGGGCCGTGTACGGCCCACGTAACGGGGTCGCAAAATCGTTGAAAATTCAACGTTTCTATCGACTGTTACGTGGGCCGCGGACGGCCCGCGTAACAGTCGCGGCCCACGTAACGCGGCCCACCTAACGTTACGCGGGCCGACGTGGTCTGGGGAACGGCTGCATGACGAAGGCCCGCACCGAATGTTCGGCACGGGCCTTCGCGAGTGAGTAGTGAGTTTATGATTCGATCGCGCGACTACTCGAAGAGCGTTTCGTCGTGATCGTCGGCGGGGTGCGGCGTGTAGGTGATCTCGAATTCGTCGTCGACGGGGGCCTGCGTGGTGTTCACGGACTCCTCGACCGATTTGTGGAAGCTCACCGTGCCGTAGGCGGGTACGGTCACCGTCTGCCAACGCGCGCCGTCGCCGTTCACTGTCACCGCGGCCTCGATCGGCTCGCCGGTCGGGTTGTAGAGGAATCCGGCCAGATCGCCGTTCGGCGCGAGGAAGGCGACCGAACCGAGTCCGCCGTGACGACCGTCGGGCGTGTGGTTGGTGGATGCCACGCGACGGGAGCCCACGGCCACGTCCTGACCGTAGTTGCGCAGCATGAAGTATTCGAGATTGCGGATCACCTTGCCGGTGCTCGAATCGATGGTGATCACGCCGCGGCGTCCGGACGTGCCGGCCCACGACGGGAAGCCCTGCTCGTCAAGCGCCATGTTCCACAGGTTGATCAGGCCCACGCCGTTGCGCACGAGCCAGGTGCCGATCTCGCCGAACATCACGTGCGACGCCTCGGCCACGGTGTCGTCGAGCATGCAGCGGCGTTCGGTCATGGCGGCCTTCCAGTGCGGGAACTGACGGGTGCCGTTGTGCACCCAGTGCGGCAGGCCGGAGTAGGTGTGGAACGCGGCGCCGGCGAATGCGTTCGCCTGCTCGGGGGTCATGTAGTCGCTGGCCGGACGCTGCCAGAAGCGCAGCGAGTCGTCGCCGAAGTAGATCTCCACGTCGGGATAGGTCTTGTCGAGCGCCGGACGCAGATAGTTCGCGCCCCATGCGGTGAGTTCCTCGGGCGTCCACACGGTGATCGGCCACGGGCAGCCGTTGCTCGGCTCGTTCTGCATGGTCACGGACGAGATCGGAATGCCGTACGATTCGTAGGCGGCGATGAACTTGACGAAGTACTGCGCGTACACGTAGTCGATGGTGTCCTGGTACCGGTAGCCGTTGCCCACGTACTCGCCGAGACGCAGACGCCCGGCACCGTCGAGTCGGCCGCTGGTCTTCATCCAGGCGGGTGCGCTCCACGGGGAGGCCATGACCTTGACTGCCGGATTGATCGCTAGGATCTCCTGCAGCACGGGCACCACGTTCTTGAGATCCTTGGTGGCGTCGGGCGCACCGGGCTCGCCTTCGCCAATGGAGAAGTGGTCGAGCGCGGGATCGGCGGCCACGCCGTCGGGCAGATCGTCGTAGGAGTAGTAGGCCTGGCTGGAGAAGTCGCACGAACCGATGGAGATACGTACGGAGGAGAAGCCGCCCTGCTCGGGATCGAACATCTCGGTGAGGATGGCGTGGCGCTGTTCCGGACTCATGGACTGCATGAACAGGGATGCGCTGGAGTCGGTGATGGCCGCGCCGGCACCCTCCCACAGCTGGTATTGACGGGTGGGGTCGATCACGATCTTGACGGCGTTCGCGGCATCATCGTTGCCCTTGATCTCCGGCGTGGGGATCGGGGTACGACGATCGGCGAGATCGCCGCTCGTGCGAGTCCAGTATTCCGTACGGTAGCTGGTCATCATTGCTCCTTCTGCTTCCTTATATACAGGTGACTGAGTTCATCATTGAACAATCGACATTGATAAACTTACAATCAATTATAATCACAAATGAACATGGTCATATCTGATCATTCGGCGTGTTGGGCGTGTTCTTCTGGTGATCAAGTCGATGCTTTCGTTGAAAATACTGAACGTTTGCGTAATCATCGCTATGATCGGATGGCATTGATCACAGAAAAATCGAAGACAAATTTTGGCAACATTCCGAATTGATCATTAATGAACGTGTATGATCGAAAGCAACAGATAACGAAAGACCCGAAACGAACGGAACGTGAAGTTGGTTCAATCGGGTTGACGGGACTCTGATAGCGGCAATGCAGCCGAAGTAAACGAAAGGAAGAACAATGAAGTTGAATCGCGTGTTCAAGGCTGTCGCGGTGGCTTCTGTCCTGGGTCTGGCTCTGACCGGATGCGGTGGCGGCAGCGACTCCGCGGCTTCCGGAAGCTCCGATGCCTTCGACAAGAACGCCAAGACGGAGATCACCTTCGCCGGTTGGTCCCTGAGCTCCACCCCTGAGTTCCAGACCCTCGCCGACGCCTTCATGGCCAAGTACCCGAACGTCAAGGTGAACGTCAAGGAATACTCCGCAGACGACTACGACAAGCAGCTGACCGCCGATATCTCCTCCGGCGCCCAGCCCGACGTCTTCCCGATCAAGAACCTGCAGAAGTACTACACGTACTCCCAGTCCGGTGGTCTGGCCGAGCTCAACGACATCGCGGACACCTACAAGTCCGACAAGAACATCGACATCTCCAACTACGAGCTGGACGGCAAGTACTACGCCATGCCGTACCGTCAGGATTCCTGGGTTCTCTTCTACAACAAGGACATGATGGAGAAGGCCGGCGTGGCCACTCCGGACGGCACCTGGACGTGGGATGACTACACCAAGGCCGCCGAGGACCTCAAGACCAAGCTCCCGGCTGCCGGCTACGACGCCAACTCCGTCTACCCGATCTACCAGCACAACTGGCAGTCCGTGGTTCAGGCCTTCGCCCTGGCCCAGACCGGCTACAAGCCCGACACCAACTTCTTCAAGGCCAAGTTCGACTACATGAAGCCGTTCTACGAGCGTGCCCTGAAGTGGCAGGACGAGAAGCTGACCATCGACTGGAACACCTCCAACTCCACCGCCGTCCAGTATCAGGCCCAGTTCGGTACCCAGAAGGCCGCCATGATGCCGATGGGCACCTGGTACGCCGCCACGCTGGTGAAGCAGCAGAAGTCCGGTGACGCCGACCAGTTCACCTGGGGTATCGCTCCGATCCCGCAGAACCCGGATACCAAGAGCTCCGACAAGCCGGTGACCTTCGGTGATCCGACCGGTCTGGCCGTCTCCTCCAAGTCCACCGGTCAGAAGCTGGCCGCTGCCAAGGAGTTCGTGAAGTTCTGCGCCGGTGAAGGCGGTGCTGAGGCCCTCGCCAAGATCGCTACCACCCCGGCCTACTTCTCCGACGCCGTTGCCCAGACCTACTTCTCCGTGGACGGCATGGCTACCGATGACCTGACCAAGAAGGCCTGGCAGGAGCACGACACCAAGCCGGAGAACCCGGTTGGTGAGGGCTCCGATACCATCATCTCCCTGCTCAAGGATGCCCACTCCTCGATCATGACCGAGACCGCCTCCGCGAACGACGCGCTCGCCAAGGCGACCCAGGACATCAAGGATCAGGGTCTGGTCACCGAGTGATGACACTTGGCTCTCGCCTCTGACAGCGGGAGCCAAATCCACCTCTCTTCATATCTCTCCTATTTCCTCTTTCTTCCACAGGCGCGGTCCTGGCTCATAACCCGGGCCGTGCCTTTTCAATGCCATAAATCGATCGCGAACCGCACAAAACACAGAAAAACGAACAACAACATGAGCGGTTCAAGCGAAAGGAGTCAGCGGTCATGTCCCACACGGCTGCCCAGGCCGATTCGAAGACGGCCACTCGCGGGGGCGGAAACAAGCCCCAGCACAACACGGGGAAGATGTCGAGCGCGGCTATTTCGCGACGTAACTTCCTGCATGGCGTAGCATTCATCACGCCGAACTTCCTCGGATTCATCTTTCTGATTCTCATCCCGGTCTGTGTGCTGTTCTACATCGCGAACACGCGTTGGAGCGCATTCGGCGATCCGGTCTGGACAGGTGCCACCAACTGGAAGCGTCTTACACGCGATAGCGTGTTCCAGGATGCATTCTGGAACACCATCTACTACTCTGTCGTCCACATCCCGCTGACGCTGATCATCGCCTTCGGTCTGGCGGTGCTGCTCAACTCCAAGCTCAAGGGACGCGCCTTCTTCCGTACGGTCGCCTTCTTCCCCTACATCACCTCGATCGTGGCCGTCGCCCAGGTGTGGAACATGCTGTTCGACGCCAGGAGCGGTGTGATCAACCAGTTCCTCGGCATCTTCACTGACAACGTGCCCGGCTGGCTCGGATCCACCACGTGGGCAATGCCCGCCGTGATCATCGTGGCCACGTGGCGTGAGGCCGGCTACTTCATGATCCTGCTGCTCGCCGGTCTGCAGACCATTCCGAACGAGCTCTACGAGGCCGCCGAACTCGACGGTGCCAACGCATGGCAGCGTTTCTGGAAGGTCACCGTGCCCTGCATGCGCCCCACCCTGTTCTTCGTGATGGTCACGCTGACCATCGGCTCCTTCAAGATCCTTGATCTTACCTTGGTCATGACCAACGGTGGACCTGGTACCAGCACCCTCGTGCTTGCGCAATACGTCTACCGTGTGGCATTCGAACGCAGCGACTTCGGCTACTCCAGCACGGTCTCGCTGGTGCTGTTCGCGCTCTGCATGGTCATCACTCTGATTCAGTTCTGGTACAACAACGCTAAGGAGAAGTGAGATGACTGCACAGACTGCATTCCCGAACGCGGTCAGCTCCGCCGACGTTCCCTTCAACAAGAAGCCCACATCGCCGGGTAAGATCATCGGCACAATCATCGGCTATGTCGCCATGATCCTGTGCTCCCTGTTCGTCCTGCTGCCGTTCATCTGGATGACCCTCGCTTCCTTCAAGCCCAACAACGAGGTCTTTCTGGTTCCGATGAAGTGGCTGCCGAGCGTGTGGCACTGGGAGAACTACATCAACATCTGGTCCGACTCGAACATGCTCGTCTGGGTGGGCAACACCGTGTTCTTCGCCATCTGCGTGACGTTCCTGCAGGTGTTCACCGGTTCGTTCGCCGCCTACGGCTTCTCCAAGGTCAAGTTCCGTGGTCGCAACGTGCTGTTCCTGATCTACATCGCCACCATGGCCGTGCCGTGGCAGGCCTACATGATCCCGCAGTTCAAGATCCTGTCCGCGATCGGTCTATCCGATACCCGTTGGTCCATCATCCTGCTGCAGGCGTTCGGTGCGTTCGGTGTGTTCATGATGAAGCAGTTCTACGACACCATCCCGGAGGAGCTTTCGGAGGCCGCCCGACTCGATGGTCTGTCGGAGTTCGGCATCTACCGTAGGATCGTGTTGCCGTTGTCCGGCCCGTCGATCGCCGCCCTGGGTATCATCACCTTCACGAATACGTGGAACGACTACATGGGTCCGTTGATCTACTTGCGTAGCCCCAGCCTCTACACCATCCAGCTTGGTCTGAAGACGTTCATCTCGCAGAACTCCGCGGATTACGCCATGATCATGACCGGCTCCGTGATGTCGGTGATCCCGATCCTGATCGTCTTCCTCATCGGTCAGAAGCAGTTCATCGAAGGCATCGCAACTTCTGGTATGAAGGGCTGAGCCGTTATGCGACAGTCCAGTGGACTGTCGCATAGGCTCAGGCGAAGGCCGCCCGCCAAGGGCGGCCGAAGCCAGCAAGGCGGAATCCGAAGGATTCTCCATAATTGCAGGACTGAGCCGTTGGCGATCAGGCGAAGGCCGCCCGCCAAGGGCGGCCGAAGCCAGTAAAGCGGAATCCGAAGGATTCTCAACTCTTGCAGGACTGACGGGCACAAAGTCGACTGCCCGTCAGGCGAAGGCCGCCAGCCTTCTCTCCATAACACCAAACTCGTCCTTCAGACTCCTCCCAAATAAGGAGTCCGAAGGACCTCAAATCCTTCTTTCCAGACCTTTTCCCAAAGAAAACGGAAACCGAAGGACCTCAAAATCTCATCACCCTTCCAGACTCCAACCAATCCATCAAAGAATCCGAAGGACATCACCCCCTCACTCCTCAGCTTTCCAGCAAGCGAAAACCGAGGAGTCCGAAGGACCTCAAATCCCACTCCCAGCTCTCCCTATGAAGAGCTGCAAAACCTTACCCCACGGCGGTCCCACACCCACAACCGCCCTACATTCTTCCCCTCCCGAATCAATCGCGCAGCCGTGTTTCTTCCTTCCTGTGGCTGCGTCGGCCGTTTGCGAAGACCGCCTGCCAAATCGGCCTTCGCAAACGGCCTTTTCCATATCCGTCACATCACCCGACCCGCACGCGCCCTCGTCCATCCCATCTTTCCCGGTCCACCCACCCATCCACCTCAACCTTGAAGGAGTACCATGACGGCCATGGCAGAAAACACTCCACAGAAGCAGTCGTCCTCGAATTTCGCCGGCACGTTCCTTACGGTCGCGAATTCCATCTTCGTTATCCTGGCACTTGGATGGTGCTCACTGGTGGGCATGCTGCCGCTGCTGCTGGTCTCCGGATTCGTGCACGATCTTTCGTACTACGCGCTGTATCTGGTTGCCCTTGCGCTGAGCACGCCGGGCATCGCCGCCCTGTTCGCCGTCTTCCGTGATCAGCCCACGCTGTTCTCGGGCAATTCCGCATTGCGCGCCAAGGTGTGGCAGGATCATGCCGACGAGAAGGATTTCCCGCCGGACTGGATCGCCCGTCCGTATGTGGACCCGAACCACAACGCCGCCGTGATCAGGCCGTATTTCCGCGCCTACGCCCGTGTGTTCGTCCGTTCGCTGATCATGGGCTTCACGTTCGCTCTGCTGGCGTTCTGCTTCCTGTACAACATGCAGATCTTCGCGC
Organism: Bifidobacterium sp. UTCIF-39; assembly: GCF_006408715.1. Classification (NCBI taxonomy): domain Bacteria; kingdom Bacillati; phylum Actinomycetota; class Actinomycetes; order Bifidobacteriales; family Bifidobacteriaceae; genus Bifidobacterium; species Bifidobacterium sp. UTCIF-39. The sequence continues at coordinate 174,520 of NZ_JEOG01000001.1, forward strand.
AGATGCCGTTCGGCGTGTATGTGACGCCGATGCTGGCCGTGTGCCTGGTGTTCCTCGCTCAGGCCTGGCTGATCTCGCTGGTGCTGGTGGCCGAGTATCCGAAGGCGAAGTGGCTGGTTACGGTAAAGAACGCGGTGATGCTGTCGGTTCGCCGTTTCTACATGATCATCGTGTCGGGCATCGTGCTGGCGGCGTTCGGTTTCGCACTGGTCACGTGGAGTCCGATCCTGTTCCTGCTGCTCGGCACCGGTGTGGTCGGCTATATGCTGTGGGCGTCGGCCCGCTGGCAGGCGGACAAGCTGTTCGTGCTCATGGCCAATGAGAGCAAGGACAAGCGCATCATCGACATGTACAGCGCGCAGAGTCGCGGCAACAACTTCTTCAACGCCCAGTCCGACTGGCAGCAGTGATCACAGCCGATCGGTCATCACCAGCCACCACGATTCAGGGGGTCATCATGGCATCATCCGCATCTGCATCATCCTCATCGCCGGCCACGCCGCAGTTTCCGGCCCCGTCGTCGCCACTCGGCGCGGTGGATATCCGCATCGACGCCGAAGCTGTCGACAACGCCATCGCCAGCCGTCATGGTCTGACCTTCAAGGGCTTCGGCGTGCTGTCCGGCAACGCCACGTCAAGTCTGCTCATGGACTACAAGGCAGCCCATCCGGACGACTATTGGCGTCTGATCGAAACGCTGTTCGGCGGTCCGCGCCCGATCATGAACCTCGTCAAAGTGGAGATGGGCAACGATCGCAACAATTCCACCGGGCCGAACGTCGCCACCATGCGCGACCGCGACGAATACCCGGCCGTGCGACGCGAGCCCGGCTTCCAACTCGCCGCCGATGCCCGCCGCTATCAGCCGCGGCTGCACGTAAGCATGCTGCGCTGGCACGCCCCCACCTGGGTGCGGTCGAACGACGACATCTACCACTGGTACAAGAACACCATTCTCGCCGTCTACCGCGAATACGGCTACATGGTCGACACGGTGAATCCCGACGTAAACGAACGCACCGCCGATCTGGCGTGGGTGGCCGAATTCCGGCATCGCGTGGCCAACGACACGACCGGATTCATCGGCAACGGCCCGGATGATCCGAACGCCGGGTTCCGTGACGGGCGTGAGCAGGAACTGTTCCGCTGCATCCGCGTGATCACGTCCGACGAGGAGACGACGGGCACATTCGGCGACGATCTGGTGGCCGACCGGGAGCTGCGCGATACGATCGACATCGCCGCCTACCACTACAGCGTGCGCGACGACGACGAGGGCAATTTCACCCGTCTGGCGGACGAATTCGACAAGGAGATCTGGAATTCGGAGGCGCAGGCCACGTTCTCGAATTCCGCCGATCGTCCGAACAACACGATGGACGATGGCCGTGGCGCCGGTCGTGTGGGCACCCGTCTGGGCGGCATCGGCTCGCCGCTGGAAATGGGAAATACGATCATCAAGGGCTTTGTGAAGTCCCGTCGTACGAACGCGATCTATCAGCCGGCCATCGGATCGTTCTACGAGGGTCTGGAGTATTCGCATAAGGAGCTGATCTCCGCACGTGACCCGTGGAGCGGCTGGATCTACTACGACGCCGGTCTGACCGTGTTGGAGCATTTCTGCCGATTCGCGGAACTGGGCTATGACGATCGTGCGTGGCGCGCGGTGCCCGAGGCGAGCGTATGCGAAGTGGATGGCAACAATCCGGTGTGCGGCGCCCGTCATGGCGAGCCGTCCGCGCTGACGCTGGTGTCGCCCGACGCATCGAACTATTCCACGGTGATCGTGAACGACAGCGGCTACGAGCGCGTCTACCGCATCGAGGCGCGTGGATTCGCCGGCGAGGGCCGTCCGCTGCACGTGTGGCGGACGCGCGCCGCCGAACCGGGCCGTGCGTACGACAGCGACTATCTGCAGGTCGTCAACGCGGTCGAGCCGGCGAACGGTGTGTGCACGATCGTGGTCGAACCGTGGTCGGTGGTGACCGCCACCACGCTGTCGCCGGACGAGGTGCCCGCGGTGGGCGTGCCGCATACGGACGAGCGGACGCGCGATGTGCTCGATGTGGATCCGAACGGCACGCTGCTGTACGCCGACGATTTCGACTACGCCGACCAGCCTCCGGTGGACGTGTTCAAATACGACGATCTGGTGAAGGATGACTACCTGACCAGTCGTGGCGGCGAAACGGGCGCGTCGGCGCGGTACACGACCGATACGAACGGCGCGTTCGAGGTCGTGGCCACCAATGTGCTGGTGGACAACGGCTATCTGACCGGTGACGCGTCGCGTGGCCATGGCGGTCATGTGCTGCGTCAGCAGATCGACTGGAACCACGCCGGCAACGCGTGGATCGAGGGCGATCCTCGTACGTCGATCGGCGACCTGCGATGGGCCAACTATCGCGTGGGCGTGGACGTGCTGTTCGAGGAGTATCCCGGTCGTGCGCCATACGTACTGATCGGCGCCCGCGAGATGGGCGGCTCCAAGTTCAGCACCGATCTGGCCGCATACGATTTCAAGCTGCGTGCCGACGGCGTGTGGCTGCTACGCAACTACGGCAACGAGGTGCGCCGCGGTCACGGCGTGGATCTTGAACTCGACGGCACCGGATTCAAGACCGGATCGGGGGAGTGGAACCGCGTGGAGCTCGAAGTGGCCGCCGATACGGTCACCGTGTTCATCAACGGTGTGCGCGTGACCTCGTGGCGCGATCCGCATCCGCAGACCGCGGGACGTGTGCAGCTGGGCACCAGTTTCGACCATGTGCTGTTCGACAATCTGCGTGTGGAACGACTGCCCGGATTCGCGCCGTATTATCGTCATCTGATCGACGACATGCATATGACCTCGTGGGAGGGGAGTCGCGACGACTGTGCCGAAGACGTCGACGAATGCGATACCACGGTGCCGGGGCTCGAATACTCCGGCGAATGGACGCACGACAACGGCAAGGGCATGTACACGTATCAGCGCACCGAATCGGTGGCGCTCGCGGCCGGCGCCTCGGTGAGCCTGACGACCGACGGTTCCGGCGTGGACCTGTTCGGTCCGAGTGACGGCAGCGCGCGACTCAACGCCTACGTGGACGGCGTGTTGGTACGGTCCGGCATGACCGTGCACCCCACTACGGCATCGCTGCGCACCGCATTCCAGCTGCGTGGGCTACCGGCCGGTACGCATCGCATCACGTTCGCGCTCGCGGACGGCAGCACGCCGTTCACGCTTGACGCGGTCGGCGTGCTGTAAGAGCCCTAGTGCAGTCGCAGTGAACCCCTAGTGCAGTCGCAGCAGATGGATGTCCGACGACGCGGGGCCGGTGCTGGCGCGCGGAATGAACGTCGATCTGAGGAACTTCGTCGTCGGCATGGCCGACTCGGCTTGTGCGTGACGCAGCTGCGCGATGATCTCGTCGACCGCCTGCTCGGCGGGTTCCTTGCGTGGCAGTCGCACCGTCGACAACGCCGGGTCCACCAGCGAACTGATCGGGGTGTCGTCGATGCCGACCACGCTCACCTCCTCCGGTACGCGCATGCCCTTGGCCTGCAACGCCTTGATGAATCCGATGGCCACGATGTCGTTGTATGCGATCACCGCGGTCGTCGGATTGCGCATGAATTCGTCGGAATACCGGTATCCGCCGCTGTACGACGGCGCATTGGAGGAGATGCGGCGCAGTCGCATGCCCGCCTTCGAGCAGTACTGCGACAGCACGCGCCAACGTCGGCCATCCTGCCATGACGCCTCGGGGCCGGACAGATACGTCAGCTCGCTATGACCTAGTTGCATCAGATATTCCACGGCCTCGGCCACGCCCTGCTGCGCGTCGGGGACGATTGAATGCACGCCGCGAATGGGCCTGTTCAGTACGATCAGCGGCTTGATCTCGGCGAGTTTGCGAATCGTGGCATCGGAGGAGCGCGACGACGCGAGGATCAGTCCATCCACATGATGCATGGCCAGCTTCAGCGCCTTGCGTTCGATCAGATGCGTCTCCTCGAAATCGATGATCAGCAAACCGAATCCCTTGCGCAGACACTGATGCTGCGCGCTTTTCACGTAGTCGGCGAAGATCGGATTGCCCAGATCGGCCACGGTGATGGCCAGCAGTCCGTTGAGCTGATCGGAATCGTTCATGTTCAGCGAAGTGATCGCCTTTGCGCGATATCCGAGACGATCGGCGGCGTCGCGGATACGTCGTGCGGTTTCCGCGCTCACGCGGCCCGGTCGCGCGAACGCACGCGACACCGTGGATGGCGATACGCCCACCGCCTTGGCCACGTCGCGGATCGTGGCCATCTTGCGCCTACCTGTGCCGCCCGTGCTGGCGTGATCGCTGGCGGTATCGGTGTCATCGGGGCCGTTCATGCCGGCGTCGGCGGTCTTCGGGTCGGCGATATCATGATCTTCGGCGGTCTCGTTGCCGTCGTTGGCATCCATCGGTGAGTTCATTAATGTTCACTCCTGATCGTTGTCTACTGTTTCCTTACTTTACCGGTCTGCATCAAAGTTCTCCATCAGTCGCATTATCGGAACGATGTGCACGATAAAACCGTCACCGATGCCAAACGTCGGCAAATAGTGGCAACATCATGATGCGCGGCGTCCTCAATCCGATAATCGAAATGGAGGATATAGCAAACAAAGGAGTTTCCATGGTTAACGCTGATAGGCTGTTTCCCGCCGATCCCGCGCTGCGCGACATCACTCGCGAACTGTACGCGGAAGTGAAGGATCTGCCGATCATCTCCCCCCACGGCCACGTGCCGATTCAGTGGTTCCACGACAAGGACTACCACTTCGCCAACCCCACCGAGCTGTTCATCACGCCCGACCATTACGTGACCCGCATCATGCACTCGCAGGGCGTTGAGCTCAAGGATCTGGGCGTGAACCAGAAGGAGTTCACCCCTGAGCAGTCCAAGCACGCGTTCGAGCTGTTCGGCAAGTACTGGTACGCCTACGCAGGCACCCCGATGCGCTACTGGTTCGAGGACGCACTGGCCAACGTATTCGGCATCGACAAGGAATTCGGCCCCGACACCGCCGGCGAGATCTACGACGAGCTCGACGCGCTGCTGAAGACCGACGAATTCTCCACTCGTGCCCTGGTGAAGAAGTTCAACCTCGAGTTCATCTCCACCACCGACGACACGTTCGATGACCTGCACCTGCACGACGAGACCAACGCCGACCCCGACTTCCCGGCCCGCCTTGCGCCGGCCTTCCGCCCCGACAAGCTGCTCGAGCCCAAGAAGACCCCGGACTGGGCCGCCCAGGTGGCCAAGCTCGGCGAGGTGACCGGTGAGGACACCTCCACCTACGAAGGTTTCTTCGAGGCCATGCGCAAGCGCCGTCTGTACTTCAAGGAGCACGGTGCCGTGCTGTCCGACCACTCCCACGACGACGTGCGCTCCGACCGCGTGCCGGACGACGAGCTGCCCGCCCTGTACAAGGAGGCCCTCGACGGCACGATCAGCGAAGAGGACGCCACCCGTCTGCGCCGCACGTTCTTCAACGATCAGATCCGCCTCGCCCAGGAGGACGGCCTGGTCATGACCGTGCACCCGTCCGTGTTCCGTAGCTACGACAAGGGCAACCTCGCCACCTACGGTCCCGATACCGGTGCCGATATCCCGGCCCGCGCCGAGTTCGCCGCCGCCCTGCAGCCGATGCTCAACCAGTACGGCTCCAACAAGGACTTCCACTTCGTGGCCTTCACCATGGACGAGACCGTGTACTCCCGCGAGCTCGCCCCGCTGGCCGGCTTCTACCCGGGCTTCTACGTGGGTGCCCCGTGGTGGTTCATCGACTCCCCGGAACCGATCCTGCGCTACCTCAACGCGGTGACCACCGCCGCCGGCTTCACCAAGCTGTCCGGCTTCATCGACGACACCCGCGCCCTGTGCTCCATCCCGGCCCGTCACGACATGAACCGTCGTCTGACCTGCCGCTTCGTCGCCGGACTGGTGGCCGACCACCGTCTGAGCCTCGAGGAAGGCAAGCGCGTGGTCCGCGACTCCGTGCAGGCCGTGCCGCGCAAGGTCTTCAAGCTCGACTGAGCGTTGAGCGATAGCAGAATCGGTCTTCGGCCGGTGCGATGACACTTCGGAATCATGACACGCTGATCATGCATCATCGATCATGAACCGTTGGAATCACACCGGCCGCAAGGCCGATTCTCATGTACGGCGTTGCACATTCGATATATACGAATAGATACGACGATATATACGAATTGCACGGTGAATCGCAATGATGAATTGCAACGTCGTTTTGGCCATGGATCACGACTGTGGCAAACCATGGCTACTTGCCAATATCGAACACGAATTCACATAGACTGAATATCAGCGACGCGTGCCAACGAAGGTGCGCGGCACATCAATGGAAGGAAAACGTCAATCATGGTTCTTCATCTGACTGATGATTTCAAGGCCAATGCAGCCGAATGGGAGGCTGCCGGCGTTACGCTGCCGCAGTACGATCCGGAGGCCGTCAAGGCCTACACCGCCGAACACCCCTACTGGGTGCACTTCGGCGCGGGCAACCTGTTCCGTGAGGTTCACGCGCTCATCGCGCAGAGCCTGCTCAATCAGGGCCTGACCAAGTCCGGCGTGATCGTCGCCGAGACCTTCGATGCCGACATCGTCACCGACGCGTTCAAGCCGTTTGACAACCGCGGCCTGTCCGTCATCCTCAAGTCCGACGGCTCGATCGACACCGAGCTCGTGGCATCCGTCGCCGAATCCTTCGGCGTCAAGCAGCACGACGAGGTGTGGGACGGTCTGGTCAAGGTCTTCACCAACCCCGAACTGCAGTTCGTCACCGTCACCATCACCGAGAAGGGCTACTCGATCAAGAACAACGACGGCGAACTGCTGCCGTGGATCAAGCCCGAGGTCGAGAACGGCCCCGACTCCGCCGTGTCCGCCATGGGTGCCATCACCGCGCTGCTGTTCGAGCGCTTCAAGGCCGGCGCCAAGCCGATCTCCATGGTCAGCACCGACAACTTCTCCCAGAACGGCGACCGCTTCCGTGCCGTCATCGTTGAGTTCGCCCAGCTGTGGGCCGACAAGGGCTTCGTGCCGGACGAGTTCGTTGCCTACGTGGACGACCCCGATAAGGTGGCCTTCCCGCTGAGCATGATCGACCGCATCACCCCGAACCCGGCCGAGTCCGTCTCCAAGCTGCTCGCCGACAAGGGCTTCGCCGACAACGAGATCTTCCACACCGCCAAGGGCACCAACGTGGCTCCGTTCGCCAACTCCGAGGAGACCTGGTACCTGGTTATCGAGGATCAGTTCCCGAACGGACGCCCCGAGCTTGAGAAGGCCGGCGTGTTCCTGGGCGACCGCGACACCGTCAACGACTCCGACGAGATGAAGGTCACCACCTGCCTCAACCCGGTGCACACCGCGCTGGCCACCACCGGTCGCCTGATGAGCTACGACTCCATGAGCAAGACCATCGCCGATCCGGATCTCAAGGCTCTCGCCGAGCGCCTGTCCTACGTGGAGGGTCTGCCGGTTGTGGCCGACCCGGGCATCTTCTCCCCGAAGGACTTCGCCGAGAAGGTCATCGACGTGCGCGTGCCGAACCCGAGCCTGCCTGACTCCCCGGCCCGCATCTCCACCGACACCTCGCAGAAGGTGCCGATCCGCTACGGTGTGACCATCAAGAAGTACATCGAGTCCCCCGATCACAACGTGAACGAACTCGTCGCCATTCCGCTGGCCATCGCCGCCTGGCTGCGTCTGCTGCTTGGCAAGGACGGCAAGGCCACCGACGACAACGGCAACGAGATCACGCTGAGCCCGGATCCGCGTATGGCCGAGCTGCAGAACGCCCTGAGCCCGCTCACCCTGGGCGGCGACCTGTCCAAGGCCGACGAGGTGCTCAAGCCGATTCTCGCCGACGCGACCCTGTGGAACGTGGACCTCACGCAGACCCCGCTCGCCGAGAAGATCGTCAAGTACTTCAAGGAGTTCGCGGCCGGCACCGGTACGCTGCACCCGGTTCTTGAGAAGGAACTCGGTCTCTGAGTCTGAGTCGTCTTACGACTACGACCAACTGAATCATTCAAGCGAGGGAAGGGAACGACCCCTTCCCTCGTCAGACAACACAGACAACACAGACAACACAGACAACCAAAAACCGACAACAAGCAAAGGATCATCATTATGAAGATGGGTTTCCGCTGGTACGGCGAGGGTAACGACACCATTTCGCTGGATGACATCCGCCAGATTCCCGGTGTCGAGACGATCGTCTGGTCCCTGCACCACAAGCAGGCCGGTGAACTGTGGGAGCCGGAGGAGATCGAGCATGAGATGAAGCTCATCACCGGTCTCTCCGAGGACGACCGCAAGCGCGGCATCACCAAGACGTTCAATGCCGACGTCGTCGAATCCGTCAACGTGCACGAGTCCATCAAGACCGGCAAGACCATGCTCGGCATGAGCCGCGACGAGGCGCTCGACAACTACATCAAGACCATCGAGAACCTCGGCAAGGCCGGCGTGAAGGTCGTCACCTACAACTTCATGCCCGTGTTCGACTGGCTGCGCACCGACATGTTCCACCCGAGCCCGGACGGCTCCACCGCCCTGTACTACGATGCTCACAAGGTCGCCCAGCTCACCGACCCGCAGGCTCTGATCGACGAGACCCTCAACGGTGCCGGCAACTTGACCATGCCGGGCTGGGAGCCGGAGCGTCTGGCCCACCTGCCCGAGTTCATCGAGGCCTACAAGGGCATCGATCACGACAAGTACTACGAGAACTACAAGGTGTTCCTGGACGCCGTGATCCCCACCTGCGAGAAGTACGACGTCAAGCTCGCCGTGCACCCCGACGACCCGGCCTTCGATCTGTTCGGCTGGCCGCGCGTCGTGTCCTCCAAGGAAGGCATCCAGCGCGTGCTCGACCTCAACCCGAGCCCGTACAACGGACTGTGCCTGTGCCTCGGTTCGTTCTCGTCCCGCCGCGGCAACGACCCGGTCGACGCCGTCAAGACGTTCATGGACCGCATCCACTTCAGCCACGTGCGCAACATCAAGTTCCTCGACGAGGCCGGCTCCTTCTCCGAGGTGGGCCACCGCGCATCCGAGGGTGACGTGGACACCATCGGCATCATGAAGGCGTACGCCGAGGCCGACTACCAGGGCTACATCCGTCCGGACCACGGCCGTCACCTGTGGAACGAGAACACCCCGGAGCACAAGCCGCGCCCGGGCTACGGCCTGTACGACCGCGCTCTCGGCATCCAGTACCTGCTGGGTGTGTGGGACACCGTCAAGTACAACAAGTAGTCGTCGGTTTCCATTCTCCGAGCGTGATCCGGTGACAGTTCGGTCTGCACGATCGTTGTGATGGTGAAGACGGTTCGGTCCAACGGGTCGATGCTCGCTCCAGCCAAAGCGGTCGACTGATCGTGGTGGTTGATCTTCCGTTGACCGAGGGGCTTCCCGTGCTGGTGCGCGCGGGAAGCCCCTCGTCGTATATGCGCGTCGTATATGTCGTATATGCGCGTGGCACCGAGTCGAAACGGTGAACGTCATGCCTATGTGACACACGTATACGTCAAACAAGCACCGGAAAGACACGTTCAATGCGTATCTGACGCAATCTGTCACCGAACCCGCAGCGTACATAATCCCATACTGCGGGTCTGATATGGGCCGATAGAAAAACCGCACCGTGCGTGATTCCATACTGCGGGTTCATGATCCACTGACAACAGACCCGCAGCGAGTGGTGTTTCTCGCTGCGGGTCTGGAACGGATTGATGATCAATCCGCAGTGACAACACGAACAGTCGTCGCGGCCGTCGCGGTTACTCCACGTTGGCGTGGTTGGCGTTGGCCTGCGCGTCGGATACGTTGTCGCGGCGTGACAGCAACAGGCACAGCGCGTCGAGGGCGATATGCACGCTCTGATCGAACAGCGAGCTCAGCAGCTGGATCGAACCGCCGGCCTCACCCTTCACACGGCCCGGCACCAGAATCACGACGTCCGCGGCGGCGGCCAGCGGCGACTCCGGCTTCGACGTGACGGCGATCACCTTCACGCCGAGCTTCTTCGCGGCCTCGGCGTCCTCCACGGTCTTGCGGGTCTTGCCCGAGCCGGAGATGGCGAGCAGTACATCGCCCTCATGCATGGACGGGCAGATCGTTTCGCCCATCATGTAGCTTGTGTATCCGATGTGCATCATGCGCATGGCGAAGCTGCGCGCCTGGAATCCGGAGCGGCCCTCACCGGTGGCGTACACGCGGTCGTTGCGGCCGATGATGTCACGCGCGGCGATGAGATCGTGTTCGTCCATCTTGGCGATAACGCCATGGATCTCCTCGACGATCTGATCAAGTACGCGCGGCTCGGTGGCGGTGACGGACGTGGTGGCGGTTTCGTTGACAGTGGCTGCGTTGACAGTGGTTGCGTTGACAGTGGTGGTTTCGTTGGTCATGATCAACTCTTTTCCTTGGTGTTTTTGGTTAGTAACGGTCGTGTGCAATCCCTTAGTGTGATCACACTAAGAGATTGAGGTCTCAAGTCCGGTCTTGCCTGCAGGTTCGCATTCGGCCGTCACGCGGTTCTGCACGCGGCCTTGCACTCGGCGCAGGCGGCGGCGATATCGGCGGCCTTGGTGATGGCCGACCCCATGATCGCGATCTCCACGCCCTCGGCGGCGAGTCCGGCCAGCTGATCCTTCGTAATGCCGCCGGCGATGGCGATATGACGAATCTGCGGATATCGCGCCTTGAACGCACGCACCTGACCGACCGGATCGGCCGTCGCGCCGGAATCGACCGACGTGTGCAGACAATACACGGCGTTGTCGTAGTCGCTGATCCGTTCGATACGATCGTCGTCGCACTCCAGCAGATCGATCATCATCACGCCGTCATGCGTTTCGGCGGACGCATAACACACGTCGAGCGTGCCCTTCGACGACGATCCCATCACGGTCAGATACCGGAATCCGCAGTCGAATCCGAGATCGAATTCGTACCGTCCCTCGTCGCACGTCTTGATATCGCCGAGCACGGCGGTGCCGTTCGCCGCCTCGATCAGTGGACCGAGCGCACGCACACCGAACTCCTTGGTCAGCGACGTTCCCACTTCGATCACGTCGGCCGAATCGGCCACCTGACGGATGATCTCCACCGCGCGTGGAATATCCACACGATCAATCGCAACCTGCAGTTTCACAGCGATACTTCCTTTCTGGGAGTGTTGGCGATGAATGAGTCAAGCTGTTCGCGGCTCGGCAGCCCCTCCGAATCGGAGACGCTGGTCACCTGGATCGCGCCCACGGCATTCGCGCGCTCGAGCAGACGGTCGGCGGGCAGATCCTCCAGCAGCGCCGTGATCGCGCCGGATGCGAATCCGTCGCCGGCGCCCACGGTGTCGACCACGTCCACCACGAAACTGGGTACCACGGTCTCCACGCGCTCGCCGTCGTCGTTGCGTGAGAACAACGCCGATCCGTTGGCGCCGAGCTTGATGATCACCTGCCGCACGCCCATGTCGAGATAGAAGTCGGCCACGTCACGCGCGTCCTCGCGTCCGGAGAACATCTGCCCCTCCGACATGCCGGGCATGAACACGTCGCATTTGGTGGCGAGCGCGTTGGTGGCGCGGATCATTTTCGCTTCGCTGGACCACAGCGTGGGTCGCGGGTTCGGGTCGAACGTGACGATCGCACCGTGGTCGTGGGCGGCGTCGATCAGTCGTTCGATGGTGGCGTACGTGTTGTCGGCGAGCGCTGCGAACACGCCGGATACGTGCAGGATGCGCAGTCCGCTGAAATCGATGCCGTCGACGATGTCGGGCGTGGTGCGGCTGGCGGCCGAGCCCTTGCGGAAGTAGATGACCTTGGGATCGCCGTCGGGCAGGACCACCTTGAGCTGGGAGCCGGTGGCGGCTTCGGTGCTGCGGCGGATGTTGGCGGTGTCGATGCCGGCGTTGGTCATGTAGTCGACGATCATGTCGCCCTGCCAGTCGCTGCCGAGCGTGGTCACGTAGCTGACGGTGTGGCCCTGACGGCGTACGCCGATGGCGACGTTGAATTCGGCGCCGGCCATCTGGGTGGGCAGGGTGCGGGCTTCCATGTAGGTCTGGTCGGAGTCGGCGATGAGGTTCACCATGGGTTCGCCGATGGTCATGACTTCTGGCATTGCGGGGTCCTTTATGGGTTGTGTGTGTGGTGTGGTGTGTGGAAAGAGAGTGAGGGACGGGGGAGTCGGGGCGGAGCTGGGAGGCTGCGGAGTGTGTTCGGTGGGAGCGGGGATGAAGAATGTTCGTACGCCGTGGATGGCGTGGAAAAGATTGGGGATGGAGTCCGGTCGCGCCCAGGCTGCCAGTACAGAGGCTGCCAGTACACAAGCTGTCAGTGCCGAAACCTCGGTACTCAGTCGGGCCGATGCCGGACTCCGTGAATCAGGACGAATCAGTGAATCAGCGGCATATCAGTGACGAATCAGCGGCACATCAGTGTGGTGGTTACCGCAGTTCGAGTTCGACGCGCTCCTACGCCAGCGCGGCGCGAACCTGTTCGACCTGTGCGGCGACGTTTGCGGCGTCGATCGGGAACTCAAGGAACACGGGCACGCCGGCGGGCAGCTGGGCGAGCAGGGTCTTCCAGTCGATCACGCCGTTCTCGAGCATGGTGGTGGCGAGTTCGTCACGTTCGGCGGCACCGTTCACGTTCTTGAGGTGGAACACGCTGACCGAATCCTTGAGCTCGGCGAATGCGGCGGCCGGGTTCTCGCCGCGCCAGAACCAGTTGCCGAGGTCGAACGTGTATCCGATCGCACTGCCGGCGGCGGCCACGTTGGCGAGCGAGGCGCGCGTGCAGTCGAGCGTGCCGTTTTCGGGGGTCTGATCGTTTTCGATGGTCACGGTCACGCCGTATTCGGCGGCGAGCGCATCGATGGCGCGCAGCACGTCGGCGGCAACGTCCTTCACGTCGCCCTGGTTGAGTTTGACGTTCGTGGCACCCATGCGCTTCGCCTCGGTGAAGTACTGCTGCAATGCCGGATTGGCGACGCCGTTCGCGGTGATGACCTCCGGTACGGAGTAGAAGAGCGCGAGTCCACCGGCCTTGGCCGCGGCGGCGATGCGGTCGAATTCGGCGTCGTCGGCGATGTATTCGCGGCGGACCTCGGCGAGCGTGATGCCGAGATCGGCGATACGCGGCAGCAGTTCGGACTGCGGAACACCGTTGGCGAGGTCGGTCAGGTAGACGAGCGTGTTGATGCCGATGGTGTGGGTCTGCGTTGCTACGGAGGGGTTCTGCGCGGTCATGACATTGTCCTTTCGTGACGTCCGGTGTTGTCCGGTAGCGTCGATGATGCGTGTTGGTTATGGTCCGGAACCGCGGTCGGGAACGATCCGATCCATGGTTCCGGATTCCGTTGTAGTCGTTGTGGTCGTTGGAGTCGGGGAACGGTTGGGAATATGGCGGTGATTAGAACAGCAGCAGTCCGGCGAGGCCCATGATCGGGAAGGTGCAGGCCCAGTAGACGGGCACTCCGTTCTTGAGGAAGGTCTTGGGTTCGAGTCCGGTGTAGCCCACCGACCAGGTGTTCCACGACTGCGTGATGCAGGCGGAGATGCAGGTCATGGACGGCACGACGAGCAGGGCGAACAGGAACCAGGCGTTGAACATGCCGGTGGCCATGAAGATGCTGATCACCGCGGAGCCGGCGCCGTACAGTTCCAGCGGGCCGCGGAACAGGGCGAGCGGGGCGAGGACGCAGAAGGCGAGACCGAGGATGAACATGTTGTTCGGGATGAGCGGGGTGAGCACCGGGCCGAAGTCCTTCATCACGGTGACGGCCGTCTCCTGGAAGAAGCGCAGCACGAGCAGCATGATGATCAGCGGGCCGATGTCGCCGATGGCGGTCTTGGCGGTGGATTCGATCATACGGCCGAAGCCCTTGAGGGTCTTCATGTGACCGGTGAACGCGAAAGTGAGGATGGTGGCGAGCATGAGGGCCGGCACGGCGTTCCACTGCAGGATGATGCACAGGGCCACGGGCACGATCGGCATGATGTAGGTCCACACCGGCACATCGGGGATATCGGTCGGACGTTCGTCGGGATCGCCCACCTCGTACGGCGTGCCGTTCTTGATGGCCTTGGCGTTGATGAGGATGAAGATGATCACGCCGAGCATCTGCACGGCGAGTGCGGCGATGCCGAAGCGCAGATAGTGGGTGCCCCAGCCCACCACGGATCCGTCGGGGGACTTGTAATCCTGATAGAAGGCGGCGAACTGCACGAACAGCACGCTGTTGACCCACATGGCGGCACCGATGGACAGAGTGAACACGGGCACGGCCACGCGCTTGGGTACGCCCAGACGGCCCATGATCGGGAAGAGGATCACACCGATGGCGATGGCTGAACCCACGCCGTATGCGCTGGTGAAGATGAGGCAGGTGACGGCGGCCATGCAGATGGTGGCGAGAACGGGGTTCTTCTCGCCGACCTTGGCGGTGCGGTAGGAGATCGACGACGCGATGCCGGTGTCCACGAGCACGCGGCCGAACCATGCGCCGCAGACGATCTGAATGATCGTCGGACCGTAGGTGAGGGCCGGCTGGGCGAAGATGTCCTCCACCACGTCGAATGGTTCGCCGACGCCGAATGCCACGCCGAGGAAGTAGATGAGCAGCCAGACGATGGTCTGCACGAAGAATCCGATGGTGAGGTTGCCGCCTTTCATCGCGTATACCGCGAAGCAGACGAAGGAGAGGATGAGCAGTATGCCCATGATTCCGGTGATCATTGCGCTCCTCCTTGAGCCGGTGCCCCTGAGCATGGCAGTGGGCAGGGTATGTCCGTGGGGTTCGGCGGGTTCGCAGGTCGTTGCGTATGTCGCCGTTCCGGTGGTGTTGTTTGCTGCTTACTACTGATTGTGATTGTTGCCTGCTATTTGTGTACCGGTTTTGTGTACCGGTTAACAAGCGTTGACTTGAGTATGCCACGCTTATGTGTACCGGTCAACTAAACTATCCTCTCGGCGTGTCGTTTTCCGTACGCCCGTATCCTCCGCACTCCTGTGTCATATAAGCACCGAAGTGTGTCTTCGGTGCCTGTATGACGTATGCGTGTGTCATATGAGCATCACAGCGTGTCTCCGGTGCTTAAGTGACGTATTCGTGCGTCGTTTGAGCACCGAGCAGTCTCTTCGGTGCTTGTCGGACGCACGTATGTGTCATATGAGCATCGGGGCGTGCGTCCGGTGCTTGTTCGGCGCATACGTGCGTCGTATACGCACTGAAGCGTGTTCTTAACTGCGGGTTTGACTCGTACGTGCGTCGGATGGGTAGCGTACGCACTGCTTGGTGCGGGTTTGCCTCAGATGAGGCGGAAATCTGAAGGGCCGTCACTTGAATCCATGTCGGTACCAGCGCCCTACCGATTCTGCGTCGAACCGAACACCCTGAGTCGGGCCGGGATCTCCAATCGTTCCGCGGGGGAGGAGTCGCCGTCGTAGATGCGTGCGATCAGTCGCGACGCGGCCGTGCGTCCCATGAGCACCGGATTCTGATCCAGGCAGGTGATGCCCGGTCCGCTGTATCGTGCCCATCGTTCGGTGGCGAACGCGCATAGCCCCACCGTCGTGCCCATGCCGTTCACCGTGCCGGTGCCGACTGAGAAGTCGTGATCGTCTCCGGCAGCCCGATCGTGATCGTTGTCGTGATCGGTATCGTCATGGACATCGTGATCGCTGCCGTTCGCATACGGCTCGCTCGGCTCGGCCAGTACGGCGAACACGTCGCACATCGCATCCTCGTTGTTGGCGAATATGCAGATGCGCTCGCCGACGTGCGCATCCAGAATCGATGTGAGTCGTGCGGCAAGTCCGACGCCGTTGCCATCGTCGACTGTGCCATGCTCGACCGTGCCGTTATCGCCGATCGTATCGTCAACCGTGCTGCCGTCGTCAACCGTGCCGCAGTGACCAATTGTGCTGCCGTGAGTAGCCGAGTCGTTGTCAACCGTCCTACCGTGGCCAGCCGTGCTGCTGTCAGCCGCACCTCCGCCGCTAACCGCACCGCCGCCAGTCACACCGCCGTAATCCATATCGTCGCGCGGCGAATCGGCATATTCCAGCACTTCTCCGGCGAGGTCATGCGTGGCGAGATACGTGCGGACCGCCTCCGCGCGGGTCTGTCGGGTCGTGATGCCTGCAATCGGCTGCGTCACAAACACCGCGTATGTGAACCCGCGCTCGCGCACATGATCAAGCATCATGTCCACTGCGCCGGCATTGTCGGTCACGATGCAGTCGCAGACGATCGGCGAGATCATACGGTCGAGCATCACGATCGGAGGATTGCCCGCCGTGCTCGCGAACGTTGTCAAAAACTCGTCGTTGCCGCCGACCGTGTTGATGATCAGCCCGTCCACCTGTGAATCCATCAGCGATTCGATGGCCGCGCGTTCCAGCGCAGGATCGTCGTCGGCATCGCTGACCAATAGCTGGATGCCGCGTGCCCGGCACACGGACTGCATGCCCTTGAGCAGTTGTGAACTGAACGGATTGCTGATGTTCGCGATCGTCACGCCGATCATACGGCTGTTCGTGGCCTTGAGTCCCTGCGCCATCTTGTTCGGCCGGTATCCGAGTTCCTTGACCACCGCCTCGATGCGGGCGCGCGTGTCGGCGGACATGTAATCGTATTCGCCGTGCAGATACCGCGAAATCGTGGTCTTGGATACGCCGACTGCGGCCGCCACGTCGGCGATGCTGGGCTTGCGTTTCGCTTTCGCTGGGCGACTCATGACTGCGGAACCTCCTTGAAAGGCCATGGTGGGTGTTCATCGAACGATGCGAACGGTTGCGGCTCGATCTGAAACCGGTCCGCAGATGTTGCGGAATCCGATTTCACTCGTTCTCCGTGCGTTCTCCATCCTTCAGGTTAACCGGTTTCCGTGGCAGTCGCATCAACGGAATGGCGGCGATGATCGCCGCGCCGAACGCCAGCGTCCACGTGTACCGGGTCTGATGGCCGGGCAGCAGCAGGAGCGTGAGTATGGTCAGCGCCCACGGCGTGAACAGCACGAGATTGCGTCGTCGTTCCGCGCCCGCCAGACAGCACAGCGCCAATGCGGTCAGCGGCACGAATACCGCATACGTGGCCTCGCTCATCAGGAACGATACGCCGGGCATATGCGCCAGCGTCTTGTAGATCGCCGCGCCGTACTGCTGCGGTATGGATTTCTCCGCGCCCTCGTCGTCGCTGTGGTATTCGGGAAGGATGAAACGTTGCGGATTCTCGCTCTCCCACCCCCATCGCACGTACCAGCCCTCGTCGTAATACGAGCTCATCGTGAACGGATCGCGCAGCCACGGCACGGCATGCAGATAGTCGCCGATATGCGTGACGCCGAGCCTTGCCCACAGCATCAGGAACCGTGCGGTGTCGGCGGTGGTGGCGGTGTGGTCGTAGCAGCGATCCTTGATCGTGTCGGCGCTGCCGATCTCACGGGCCCGATACGGTTCGATCAAGAGATATCGCCGCAGCTGACTCGTGGTGCACATGTTCACCGAGTCGACCACGGCCCGGTCATCGTCGGAAAGCAGCGGTTTCGTCGAGCCGCCGTCCGTCGAATCGGTCGTCGAATCGGTCGGATGCATGCCCGGCGCGTATCCGTCATACTTGGCCACGACATACAACGTCTGCTGCAGCGGAATGCTGATCATCTCCTGGCGTCCGCCGGGTGCCACATGCAGCAACGGGAACACGATCGCCGTGATCACGCTCACCAGCACGACCGGTATCACGGCCAGCGACAGTGAGATCAGACGCCGTCCGCGCAATGCCACGGCGAACACAAGGAACGACGCGGCGATGATCTCCATCGCGATCTTGCGGGTCTCCGCACAGATCACCGCCAGCACCACGATGCCGACGATCATCCATGGACCGAGGCGCTCGCCGGCGACTATCCGTCGCACGTATTCGATCATGAGCACCATGAGCAGCAGGAAGAACGGCATCGACGTGGTGTCCTTGACGATCGCCATGGACGTGCGGCCGAAGCAGGGCGTGAGTCCCACGAACGCCAGTGCGCCCGCGCAGTACTGCCACGGCACGCGCATCACGCCGCCCAGATAGGAGAGCACGACCGCCAATGCGGCGATGATGGCCAGCGTCTGCAGTACGGCCAGCAGATACAGGCCCCACTGTTCGCTGCCCATGGCCAGACCGAGCCGGTCGAAGAATCCGTAGATCACGGTGTCGAGCCACGGATGCTGATCGTTCATTGTCGAGCCGAGATCGACCGCGCGCGACGACGGGTCCCAGACGTACCCGGAACGCACCCACATGATCTGGGCGATCGTGTCGGCCGCGATGTTGACCGGCCACAGCAGAATCATCCACGGCAGCCAGCACACGGTGATCATGCCGAACAGGATGGCGACGTTGCGTGCGGAGAAGGTGTGGAAGAGTCGGGGGAGGAACGTGGCGGCCAGGGAAGCGGATTTGGCGGGTTTCAGCATCGTAATGCTGGTGGGTTTCGGCATTGTTATGGCTGTCGAGTCCTGCGCAGTCTGTTCTTGTGCAGTCTGTTCTTGTGCAGTCCGTGTCATGACTCGTGTGGACCACGAGAGCAGTATGGCCATGGCGGCGATGGCGAGCAGGGCGAAACCGGCATACCGCAGCGCCATGAACAGATGGAACCATATGGTCCGATATTGCGGTGCCACATACGGCAGCGTCGGCGTGGCCTGCGGGGGAGCGTGTCGCCCGCCATCGTAGTGGGCGGGGATGGTGAGTGACAACGCGAAAACAAGACCGGTGCCCACGGCCCATTCGCGAATGCGGGCCGTTTTGGCGAATGCCTGCCATCCCGCAAGTTCGATGACGAATACCGCGACGAACAGGGCCGGACCGGCGGCGCTGCCTGTTGCGCTCATCGTTGTGGCGATGTCCGTGAGCGCGGATGGAAGATCATGGAACGCTTTGACGTCGGTGTATGAGGCCGTCAGCGCGAAGCATGATATCGCGCTCGCCGCGAGAACGGGCAGAACAACCCGGACGGGCGGAACGGGTACGGGAATGCGAAACGGTGTGTGACCCGTTGCGGTGGTGGCCGATCGAATGAGTGCCATGGCGTTCATGCTACTCAGTGGTTGGCAAAACGTTGGGATATCGTTTAGAAACGATGGAATCATGCGATTTTTCGTGTGGTGTGGCCATGTTATGAAACCGATTTCAAATGTGAGTTCCGCCACAGGAATGGCAAATGCTGCCAACGCTGCCGGCCTACGACATCGTGCCGCTACTATGATGGATAGTGGCCGGGTTCAGGGTTCGAGCCCCGCCAAGACGACGTATCCATTTTGAACAAAGGGATTTCTCATGACGTTGGGTGCATCAACTGTGGATATCAAGCCTGGCAAGGTGCTGCTGGTCGGTGAGGCGATGGCGCTGTTCACCGCGCAGCAGGAGGGGGACATGGCCGAGGTCGAGACGTTCGGAGCCTCGGTCGCCGGTGCCGAGCTGAACGTGGCCGTGGGTCTGTCCCGTCTGGGACAGAAGCCGGTGTACATGACCAAGCTGGCCGAGGATCCGTTTGGTGGTCGAATCCTCAACTTCATGAAGCGCAACAACATCGATACCTCGCTGGTGACGATCGACAACACGCATCCCACCGGATTCATGCTGAAGTCCAAGGTGAGCAAGGGCGATCCGAAGACCGCATACTTCCGCAAGGGTTCCGCCGCCTCCACTCTGGCTCCCGCCGACGTGGACGCGGTCGATTTCTCCGGTATCTCGCTGGTGCACATCACCGGCATCCTGCCCCCGCTGAGCGAGACCACGCTGGCCGCCGCCAAGGAGCTGATCGCCAAGGCCCGCGAGCACGGCGCCTACGTGTCATTTGACCCGAACCTGCGTCCGGCCATCTGGCCGAACCTCGACCTGATGCGCAAGACGCTCGTCGAGCTTGCCTCCCAGGCCGATCTGGTGCTGCCCGGCGTCGGCGAAGGCCGTGAGCTGTTCGGTGCCGACGATCTGGAAAGCACCGCCCAGGCGTTCATCGACAACGGTGCCAAGCTCGTCGTGGTCAAGGATGGTCCTGCCGGCGCGTACGCCACCGACGGCAAGGGCTCCACCTACGTGCATGGATTCGTCGTGGACAAGGTTGTGGACACGGTCGGCTGCGGTGACGGTTTCGCCGCCGGCACGCTGTCGGCGCTTATGGACGGTCTGACCGTGGACGAGGCTCTGGAGCGTGGCTGCGCGCTCGGTGCCATCCAGACCCAGTTCATCTCCGACAACGAGGGTCTGCCCACCCCGGAGGAACTCGAGGCGTTCAAGGCGTCCCACCGTCGCGCCGAGTGACGGCATCGGAAACGTGGCAACACGAGAACCGCAAAACCATCTGTTGGCAACAACTCAAAGGAGTAATCACTATGGCAGATAAGACCAACGAAGAGCAGCTGGCCTACCTTTCCGAGCTGGGCGTGGTGCCGCTGGTCACCCTCCACAGCGTCGAGGAGGCCGTCCCGCTGGCCAAGGCCCTTGAGGAGGGCGGCGTTCCGGTGGCTGAGGTCACCTTCCGTTCCCCGTACGCCATCGAAGGCATGAAGAAGATCCGCGACGAGGTTCCGGGCGTCACCCTGGTGGCCGGCACCGTGCACACCGTGGAGCAGGCCAAGGCCTCCATCGAGGCCGGCTGCAAGGGTCTGGTGACCCCGGCCTTCACCAAGTCCGTGGTGGATTACGCCCTCGAGAACGACGTTCTGATCCTCCCCGGCACCGCCGTTCCGTCCGACGTGGACGACGCCTACCAGCGTGGCCTGCGCTACGTGAAGTTCTTCCCGGCCGAGGCCTACGGCGGCGTGAAGACCCTCAAGGCCCTCAACGGCCCGTTCGCCGAGATGAAGTTCCTGCCCACCGGTGGCGTGAGCCTCAAGAACGCTGAGGAGTACCTGTCCCTGAACAACGTGTTCGCCATCGGCGGCTCCTTCCCGGTGCCGTCCGCCGCGCAGAAGGCCCACGACTGGGCTGCCATCGCCCAGGCCTGCAAGGACGCGCGCGCCCTTGTCGAGAAGGTCCGCGGCGCCAAGGCCTGATGCCTTGAGCCTGTGAGCTCTATGATTCTGAGATCCTGAGAGGGTCCTAGGATCTTCGGCCCGAGCCTCCGCGAGGGTCGTATGATGCCCGTTTCGCATCATGATCGGATATGCCAAGTCCGGCATTTTCCCGGTCGCGACGCGAAACGGGCATTCGCCATATTTAGGCAAATCATGGCAACCATAGGTCATGTGCACGGTAAAACACCCACAATAGGTGTGGTTCTTCTAATGAACAAAAACGAACGAAATTGTTCGCGCACTGGCAGCGTGGATGATTTCGGCCGCCGGACCGCTGCGTCGCACCTGGCAGTAGACGCATCGATTCCCGACGTATGACGTGAAAAATGGGTTCCACGTCATCAATGCCGATGCGGTTCTTTCGAGAACCGTTTCGAGGAAGGAAAAACATTGGCCTCCAATAACGCAAAGTGGCCTTATAAGGCCCATGACATCACCATTGGTCGTGGTATCCAGTACGGCATGCTCGACCTCATGGGTGGTGGCTGGAACAACATCGTTTCCGGCGTCATCTTCGCATACCTCACCCTGGCGCAGGGCTTCAACCCCGCAATCGCCGGTTCCATCGCCGCTGCCGGCCGTATCGTCGACTGTGTCTGGAACCTGTTCCTCGGTCTGATCACCGATAACTTCTACAAGACCAAGCTCGGCCAGAAGTTCGGCCGCCGCCACTTCTTCATGGCGATTGGTCTTGTGCTGTTCGCCTGCGTCTTCCCGCTGTTCTGGATCAGCTCCACCAGCTGGGTTTACTACCTCGTGGTGTATATCGCCATGGAGATCATCATCGCCATGATGATTGTGCCGTGGGAATGCCTGCCCACCGAGATGACGCGTGACTACAGCCAGCGCACCACGCTCTCCGGCTCCCGTATGGTGATCTCCGCCACCGGTACCGCTCTGGTGTTCCTGATTCTGGCCGCCCTGAAGCAGGCCCAGAACCCGAACGCCTACCTGATCGCCGGTATCGCCTGGACCGTCCTGTTCGTGGTCGCCATCGGCATCTCCACCTTCGGCACCTGGGAGCGTCCGCTCACCAAGGAGTTCATCGAGTAGCTCAACTCCCGTCCGAAGCAGTCCGTGGGCGAAGTGCTCAAGGACTCCATCAAGGGCTACGCCGACACCTTCAAGAATCAGGCGTTCCGTACCCACCTTGCCGTGTACCTGCTGAGCTTCACCGGTAAGGACTTCTATTCCACCCTGCTGCCGACGTTCATCGCCTGCTGCATCTCCGGTGCCGGCGACTCCTGGCCGTGGACCTTCCAGGCCATGTCCATCCTCGGCATCCCGATGACCATCTGGTGCGCCCGCCTGATGATCACCCACGGCCCGAAGTTCCTGTTCCGCCTGAGCTACGTCTCCATCCTGATCGCCATGATCGCGTACGTGGCCGTGTGGGCCATGGGCATCCACAACCCGTTCTGGATCTTCCTGATCGTCTCGATCATCTACCAGTGCGGTCGTGCAACCCTTGAGTTCACCCCGTGGAACCTCTTCCCGTTCATGCCTGATGTGGACTACATCATGACCCGTGGTGACCGCGCTGGTCTGTACGCCTCCGTGATGACCTTCTTCCGCAAGTCCACTGGCGCCATCGCCACGTGGGTTGCCGGTATCCTTCTGGAATTCACCGGCTACAAGGCCGACACCATGAAGAGCTTCGACACCACGCCGCACAACGTTCAGGTCGGCATCGTGCTGGTGTTCTTCCTGGGCACCTCCATCCTGATCGCCTGGGCCCTGTGGCTGAGCCGTCACATCTACCTCGACCGTGAGACCCACGGTGTGCTCAAGGCCGAGATCGAGCGCCTTGAGGAAGGCGGCGACAAGAAGGACGTGAGCGACGAGGCCCGCAAGGTCGCCGAGGAGCTCACCGGTCACCCCTACGAGAAGCTGTGGCCGGATCTGGACAAGAACGGTCGTCCGATCGAGCAGATCTGACACTGAGTTGTGAGCCGCGGGTGGCGGATGCCGTCCGCGGCTCATCCATAACTGAATAGAACAACTGAATATCAATAATCACGCGGCCGTACCGATGGGGGCGGCCGAATCATGAAAGGCAATGCAATGGCGCAGATCATTCTGTACAACGAGAAGATCGACAAGATGGTGTTCATCCAGGCCGAGTTCAACGACGGCAAGGTCGCGTTCACCGGTCTTGACCAGGCTGGACAGCTCGACTTCGCCACGCCGGCCGACCAGATCGAGCCGACGCTGGCCGCGCTGACCGACGCCAACACCTTCGTCCTCAACGAGGGACTCGACGGCAAGTTCAAGTCGATGACCTACGGCGAGTGGGAGGCCCTGCGTTGCGCCCAGGCCAACGCCGGCATCAAGGCGAAGGTCGACGAGCTGGCCGTGTCGGACGAGACGAAGGCCGAGATCAAGGGCTTCTTCGACTCCTTCACCGACTCGATGACCGTCAAGTACATCCAGGGCAAGCGCTCCTGGGGTCAGATCTACGACGAACTCTTCGCCGACTTCTCCAAGCTCGCCAAGTGAGCTGTCCGTTTCGGTGAACACCACGTCAAATGATGGCAAACGGTTGCCAACATACGACGTTATCAGCGAAAATAATGGTACCCGGCAATGCAGCTGAAGATCTGTGCCGATCGGAAGCCGCCTCTCGTAGCCTAATCACCTTCGACCGTGCCGGTAAGTCGAATACTTATCACCCGGGCAACTCCACTCGAGCGATCGGTGTTTGCAAGTGACTTCGCGGTTTTGATCGGTTCCGCGATGTGTGTGCCATAAACCCGTCCGACATCCTTCCGTCGGGCGGGTTTTTCTATGTCCGCAGACGGTTGCGCGATCTCTATTTTGGAAAACGGTGGAAAATGCGGTTGATTCTTGGCGTCATCAGACCGTAAAACTGTTGGCAACGCTTGATTATGCGATTCAATCGACAGTTTTGTGATCTGCTTCACGAAAAACGGCTCCCAAAAATGGAAAACGGTGGAAAATCCGATTCGTTGTGATCTGCCTCACAGCAGACTGGAGTCATACGGACATGACGCGACAACGACATCGCGATCATGGCCGTGACCAATCATCAGCGAACGACAAGCGAAACGAAGACGCATCGCGGTCGTACGCATGACGCGAAGGAGCCGTAGTGAAAATCAGCACCCTGCTCACCGGTCTGGAGAACCATGGCGATCACCTCGACGTGACCACCAACGGCGCCAAGTTCCAGGTGTATCTGATCGACGAGAACATCATCCGCATTCGCAGCACGTTCAAGGATGAGTTCCCCGAGGAGCTCAACTACGCGATCGTCAAGACTGCATGGGACGACGTGTCCGACGAACTCATGGCGGGGGAGCGTACCCGCGTGGAGCCCATCGCCATCGAACTGCAGGAACCCGAACCGGGCGTGCACACCGTGTCCACCGGCACGTACACGCTGCGCATCCACAGCGATCCGTTCGCGTTCGAGATCGTGGATGTGGACGGCAACGTTCTGCACTCCGATCTGCCCGGCCGCTCGTTCATGGAGGACAGCCTCGGTCGTCCCACCCACTACACGCAGATGGGCAACCACAACTACTTCTACGGATTCGGTGAAAAGAGCGGCGAACTCAACAAGATCCGCCGCCGTATGCGTATGCACAACGTCGACTCGCTCGGCTGGGACTCCTCCAAGTCCGATCCGCTGTACAAGATGATCCCGTTCTACATCAATTTCGACTCCGAACGGAACCTCACCCACGGCCTGTTCTACAACAACTCCGCCGATTCCGTGTTCGACATGGACTGCGAGCACAGCAACTACTGGCTGCGCTACAGCTACTTCCAGGCCGAGGCCGGCGACATCGACCTGTACTTCATCGGCGGCCCGACCATCAAGGACGTGGTGGAACACTACACCGACCTGACCGGCAAGACCGCGATGATGCCGCTCAGCTCCCTTGGCTACATGGGATCGACCATGTTCTACACCGAGCTCGACAAGGACTGCGACAAGGCCATCGAGGACTTCGTCGACACGTGCGCCAAGTACGGCATCCCCGTCGACGGCTTCTTCCTCTCGTCCGGATACACGTCGGGCGAGGACGGCAAGCGCTACGTCTACAACTGGAACTACGACCGCTTCCCGAGCCCTGCCGGATTCGTCGAGGCGCTCGAGGAGAAGGGCGTGCAGGTATCACCGAACATCAAGCCCGGCATGCTCAACACGCACTACCTGACCGACGAGTTCGAGCAGGCGCGCGCCTACGTGCGTACCGCCGACGATTCCGGTTCGCAGGTCGACCGCTACTGGGGAGGCCCCGCGCACTTCGTCGACTTCACCAGCCCGGCGGGCCGTGCCAAGTGGAGTGAGCACATGACCAAGCAGCTGCTCGCCAACGGCATCCGCTGGATCTGGAACGACAACAACGAGTACGAGATCGCCGACAACGACGCCATCGCCGAAACCGAGGGACTCAAGCGTCCGATCGGCGAGGTGAAGCCGCTGATGAGCACGCTTATGGCCAAGACCGCGCATACCGCGATCGAGGCGTTCGACGCCGACGTGCGCCCGTACGTGACCAACCGCGCCGGCTACGCGGGCATCCAGCGCTACGCGCAGACCTGGTGCGGCGACAACGGCACCTCGTGGACCAACCTCAAGTACAACGTGCCGACCATCCTTGGCATGGGCCTGTCCGGCGTGGCCAACCAGGGTGCCGACATCGGCGGATTCGACGGCCACGCGCCCGAACCGGAACTGTTCGTGCGCTGGGTGCAGAACGGCGTGTTCCAGCCGCGCTTCTCCATCCACTCGTGCAACACCGACAACACTGTGACCGAACCGTGGATGTACCCCGAGTACACGCACTACATCGCCGACGCGATCCGTCTGCGCTACCAGCTGGCACCGTACTACTACTCGCTGCTGCACGAGGCGTCCGTCACCGGTGCGCCGATCATGCGACCGCTCGTCTATGAGTTCCAGAACGATCCGAATACGTGGAACGAAAGCTTCGAGTTCATGATTGGATCCTCGCTGCTCGTGGTCAACGTGCTGGACAAGGGCGTCGATTCCATCGACGTGTACCTGCCGGCCGGCACCGACTGGTATGACTTCGAGACCCGCCAGTGGCTCGCCGGCGGTCAGACGATCACCGTGCCGGTGACCCTGTCCAGCATCCCGATGTTCCTGCGCGCCGGTTCGATCGTGCCGCAGTGCCCCGGTCTGACCAACCTGCACAACCAGCCGATCGACCATCTGACCCTGCTCGTCGAACCGGGGGAGAAGACCACCTTCGACCTGTACGAGGACGACGGCGTGACCCGCGCCTACGAGCATGGCGACTACCTCAGCACCACGGTCACGGTGACGCCCTCCGCCGACGGCGTGGACATCGACTTCGCCCGCACGGGATCGTACGAGACCCGTGTGAAGACCATGGAACTCGAGGTGCTGTGCCGCCGCATCGCGCCGCTGAGCGCCGAAGTGGCCGGGCGTGAGATTCCGCGCTTCCTCAATTACGACAAGTTCCTCGCCGCCGACGAAGGCTGGTTCTTCGACGGCCAGACCCGCAAGGCGCTGGTCCGCTACGCCAACCCGACCGGCGACTACCGCGCCAGCCTGGTCTTCAAGGCCAAGGATCTCGTCTCGATCTGAGTTGATCCGCCTGAGTTGATCCGCAAACGAAAGAACAATCCGGTATGGGCGATCGAACCGCCAAGAACGCCGCCCATGCCGGACCGTAATAGTCAATACATTTAGGAGAGAGTAATGACTACGCAAACTACCGTAGGCGTCAATCAGGACGCCAAGGCCGCCGAGCCCAAGTTCAATCTCATGCGATGGATGGCCGGCTATCTGGCCTTCTGGATCATCATGTCCATCGGCTTCGCCATGGTCAGCCAGGTGCTGCTGCCGCAGCGCATCAAGGATCTCGGCGCGGAGAACCCCACCGCGGTGCTCGGCACCATGACCGCCGTCGGCTCGATCGTCGCCCTCGTGGCGAACATCATCGTCGGCGCACTGTCCGATCTGACCAAGTCGAAGTTCGGCAAGCGTACGCCGTGGCTGTTCTGGGGCGCCTGGTTCTCGCTCGGCTTCTACTTCCTCATGGGCAACATCGGCATCATCGCCGGCCTGACGCTTGTGCTGTGGCTGAGCAAGATCGGCTTCAACATGATGAACTCGCCGATCTACTCCACTGTGTCCGACCGCGTGCCGGAACAGTACCGTGGCACCATCTCGTCCGCCATCGGCTTCGGCAACACGCTCGGTCTGGCCATCGGCGCGTTCGTCGGCTCCTACTTCGTCAACTCCGTGCGCTTCGGCTTCACCATCGCCGCAATCTGCATGTTCGTCTCCGCCATGCTGTTCCTGCTCATCATCCCGCGCGAGCCGAGCAACAAGGACGAGAAGACCGAACTCAAGGAGGGCAGCGTCTGGAAGCACGTCGTCTACTCCTTCACCCCGCCGGTCAAGGGCGCATCCGACTTCTGGAAGGCGTTCTGCTGCCGTACGTTCCTGCTGCTGGCCATCCAGATGCTCGCCGGCTACTGGCTGTACATCTGCCAGGACTACATCGGTCTTGAGAAGAACGCCGCCGCCAAGGTCGTCTCCATGATCGCCATCTTCCAGATGATCGCCTCGATCGTGGCCATGATCGTCGGCCCGCTGTCCGACCGCATCCACCGCCGCAAGCCGATGGTCGTGCTCTCCGCAGGCCTCGCCATGATCGGTTTCGCATTCCCGATCATCATGCCGAACATCACCGGCATCTACGGTGCCGCCGTGTTCGTGGCGCTCGGTCAGGGCATCTTCATGTCGATCGATCAGGCGCTGAACGTGGACGTGCTGCCCAGCAAGGAGAACGCCGGCAAGGACCTCGGCTTCATCAACGCGGCCACCACCGCCGGCCAGTCCGCCGGCATGGCGCTCACCTCCGCCATCGTGACCGCCACCGGCACCTACGACTACATCTTCCCGATCGCCATCGCGATGAGCGTGCTCTCGATCATATCGGTGCTGCTCATCAAGAAGGTCCGCTAGTCGTCTGGACCGACTTCGCCTCGGCTCCTCTCCCTTCCGGAGGGGAGCCTTCGGCATATCATCACCCAGCAAAGGAGCAATCATGAACCTGCCGAATCAGCAGCCGCAATCGCTCGCGAACTCACCGCTGCAATCCACCGTCATCACGCTTAACGAAGATCGCAACGTCATCCTGTCCGCCTATCTGCAGGGCGTCGGCGACCGCTTCCGTATCGACGCCCGTCCAGCCGTCATCGTCATCCCCGGCGGCGGCTACCAGTACTGCGCCGAACACGAGGCCGAACCCGTCGCACTCGCCTTCATGCGCGCCGGATACCACGCGTTCGTACTGCGCTATTCCGTGGCCGAACACGCCGGCTGGCCCAACCAGCTCGACGACTACGAACAGGCCATGTCGTTCATCCGCGCCCACGCCGACGACTGGGGAATCATCCCCGACCGCGTCGCCGTATGCGGCTTCTCCGCAGGCGGTCACCTCGCCGGTGCGGCCGCCACAATGTCCAGCCCGGCCACCCGACCCAATGCCGCCATTCTCGGCTACCCGGCCCTGCTCGGCTCCTCCATCCAGGGCTGCGATCCCGCCGCGCCCGACGTGGTCGACGCCGTCGACGTCACCACCTGCCCCTGCTTCGTATTCGGCACGCGCGACGATGCGCTCGTATCCGTCTCCAACCTCATCTGCATGAACGAAGCGCTCGCCGACAACGGCATCTCCTTCGAATCGCACATCTACGCATTCGGCCCGCACGGCTTCGGTGCTGCCACGCCGAGCGTGACCGACGTCAGCAAACTGTCCGGCCGCGCCCTGCGCTGGCTCGACGACGCGCTCGACTGGCTCGGCGAGATCTTCGGCACACTCACACTGAACGGCATGACCCAGCCGCGCTGCCTGCCGCATGTGAGCGCCGACTACGAATCGTCGTTCTCCCTCGACTGCACATTCGGATACCTGCGTACCAACGAGCAGGTGGCCGCCGTGATGCGCCCGTTCCTCGACTGGTTCGACGAGCATTATCTTGAAGTCGCCGCCAGCATCGGCCCGGCCATGCTGCATCTGGCGACCACGCAGGGCAAGCCGGGATTCTACGCGATCGGCGACGCCCGAACCATGCGCGAGATCCTTGACAATACGCCGTTCGACGACGGGTATGCGGTCGATCTCGCCGCCGCGCTCGCCGCGATCGACAAGCGGTAGCGGTGTTGAATACGATCTGCTGCGGTCGTCTGCAATAGCGGACGACCGCTTTTGCATCTACATCATCGACGACGCCGGTGCCGCGGCGATCGAATCGCGGTTCACGAATTCGGATTGCATGCGGATCGGTGTCAGATCGCCGTCCGACACATGCAGCAGACGGTCGATGATACGGCTCGCCGTGGCCTCGCCCAACGCACGTCGTGGCACGCGGATGCTTGACATCTTCGGCGTGCAGATCTCGCATTTCGGGGTGTCGTCGATGCCGATCAACGACACCTGCCACGGCACACGCAGTCGATGCGCCTCCAGAAACAGCATGAACGCATACGCCACGTCGTCATTGAACGCGATCGCCGCGGTGGTCGGCCGTGCCAGATATGCGGCGAACGCGTCCGCCGATCGTTCGTCCACCGGATAGGCGCATGGCGTGCGCCGGAATTTCAATCCTTCGCGCTTGCATGCGGTGATGATCGCGTTCGTGCGCAGACCGTTCTGCCACGAACTGTCCGGGCCGGGGAGATACGTGACCTGCTGATGGCCAAGACGTTTGAGTTCGCGTACCGCATCGGCCAGACTCGGCCCATCGTCCGCGTACACCGACTGCACACCGCCGACGATACGATTGATCACGGCCAGCGGTCGCACCTGCGCCACCTTGCGGATCGTGGCATCCGACAGTCGTGACGCACTGAGAATAATGCCGTCCACATGCGGGATGCTGCGCTTGATGATCGCCAGCTCACTCGCCTTGTCCTCCTCCGTATCGCACACCATTAGACCGAAATTCCGCGCCGCGCATTCGCGCTGGATACTGCGCGCGAACTGCGCCGATACCGGATTCTCCAGATCGGTGACCACGAGCGCCAGCAGCCCGCGCAGATGCTTCTCCTCGCGGGGAATGATCGATTCGCTGCGATAGCCGAGCCGCTTCGCCGCCTCGAGTACACGGCCCAGCGTCTTCACGTTCACACGCGACGGCTGACGGAACGCACGCGACACCGTGGTGGGGGAGACGTTGGCCGCAGCGGCCACATCCCAGATCGTCGCCGGATCGGAGATGGGCGTGTTGTGGGGCATATCCGCCTTATCTGACGCATTCGTGCCGTTTTTCGTGTAGTCATTCATACCGTCGGTCATATTCGCACCGTCGTCCGTCATGGTCGTCGTGCCGCCGGCCGTGACCTCATCCGGCATACGATTCTCATTCACATCATCGTGTGCGTTGTCCATACCGTCATCGTATCCAATTCCGTCGGAAAACGATTGTAAATTGCACTCGACGAACGCAACAACGGCCAACAATGGGTAAGGAACGCATTCGTGACGCATTCCCCGCAACGACGTCGAGCCGTCACTCTGCCTTTCAATGGAGAAAACGGAAGAAAAACCAATCAGGGAGGAACCACCGTGGCAACCCCAACATCATCGGCTTCGCCGTCTGATGCCGAACTCAAGGTAACCATCGACAACAAGCGCCCGTTCGGCCTGCGCGACAAGATCGGTTACGCACTCGGCGATGCCGGCAACAACTTCTCGTTCAACATGGTCAACACGTTCCTCATGATCTTCTACACGAACGTGTTCGGCCTCCCCGGCGCGGCGGTCGGAGGCCTGTTCTTCGCCGCACGATTCATCGACGCCATCGCCGACGTGACCATCGGCCGTCTGGCTGACAACAGCCCGCTCACCACGGCCGGACGTTTCCGCCCGTGGATCTTCCGTATGAAGTATCCGCTGCTCATCGCCGTGATCCTGCTGTTCGTGCCCATGGTGCGCTTCCTGCCGTACACCGGCCGTCTGGTATATGTGTTCATCACGTATCTGGCGTTCGGCATCCTGTACTCGTCGGTGAACATTCCGTACGGCTCCATGGCCTCGGTGATTAGCAACGAGCCGAAGCACAAGACCTCGCTGTCCACGTGGCGAAGCATCGGCGCGGCGGTTGGCTCCGCCATCGTGAGTTACTGCCTGCCGATCTTCATGTACGTGGGCGACTCCACCACCATCGATCCGAACCGCTTCTTCGTCGTCGCCTCGATCTGCGCATGCCTTGGCTTCCTGTGCTATGTGGGTCTGTACTACATGAGCACCGAGCGCGTGCGCACCGAGAAGAGCAAGCCGATTCCGCTGGGCAAGATGCTCATCGACATGTTCAAGAACAAAGCGTTGGTCGTGCTCGTCATCATCGACATCGTGGTGGTGATCAACCAGAACCTGTCCGGCACCACGCTGTCGTACCTGTTCAACGACTACTTCCAGAACAAGACCGCACTGTCGATCGCACTGATCATGAACTACGTGACCGTGCTCGTGCTTGCCCCGTTCGCATCGATCCTCGTCGAACGATTCGGCCGCAAGGCCACCTGCGTGGCCACGCTCGCATGGGGTGCCGTGGTGTACGGTGCCGGTCTGATCATCCACACTACCAACCCGATCGTGTGCATCGTTATCCTGTTCCTCGGTTCGCTCGGTGCCGGTATGTTCAACCTCATGGTGTGGGCGTTCATTACCGACGTGATCGACAACCAGGAAGTGCTGTTCGGTGCTCGTGAGGACGGCATCGTGTACGGCATGAACTCCTTCGCCCGCAAGATGGCTCAGGCCATCGCCGGTGGCTTCGGTGGCGTGATGCTCACCGTGATCGGCTACCAGTCGTCCACCACGGGCGGCGTGCAGCAGACCGCCGAAGTGGTGGATCGTATCTACTACCTCACCTTCGGTATCCCGACCGCATGCTGCGCGCTCGCCGCGATCATCATGTTCGTGTTTTACCCGTTGAACAAGAAGAAGGTCAACGAGAATGCGCGCATCCTCAAGGAACGCGCCGAGGGTGGCAAGTGATCGGCGTCTGATTTCGGTCGGACGCTGACATAGAAAATGTGCCGGACCGTTGACGGGGGAACTCTCTCCTCCCCATCAACGGTCCGGTTTTCGCTATGTACGATTAGGTGTTATGAGCAGTGATGAACGCGGATCGGTAACGATCTGGGATGTGGCGCAGGAGGCAGGCGTGTCGATCGCCACGGTGTCTCGGACATTCAGCCAGCCGAACCGGGTGAACGTCCATACGCTGCAGCGTGTGCGCGATGCTGCGGAACGACTTGGCTACCATGCGAAGCCGGTCAAGCCGGTCCGGCGTGACGACGAGAGATTGCGGGGGCTGGTCGCTCTGGTGATTCACGATCTGGAGTACACGACGTCCGCGCAACTGGCACGTGGCGTGCAGCAGCTCTGCGAATCGAAGAATTTCGGACTGCTGGTTTCGGACTCCGGGGGAAATCCCGAACGGGAGATCGCGATCGTCCGACGGAGTCTGGCGCACGTGGATGGAGTGATCTTGGGATCGTCCAGAATGGCGGATTCCACGATCCGTAAGCTTGCGCAGCTCAAACCGTTGGTATCGCAGAACCGCATGGTGAGCGGGGTGAAATCCATTGTGGTGGATGAAAGCCTGGCGCTCACCGAAGCCGTTGACGCCCTCTGTCGGTTGGGGCATCGACGGCTGACGTATCTGGGTGGGCCGGACCGTTCGTGGCAGAACGGGTTGCGGCGCAACATCATCACGCATGCCTGTGAGGAGCGTGACATGGCCTTCCAACGCATGCGTGTGGTGGAACCGGTGGAACGCCATCGCAAGGAGAGCTTTGCGCCATTTCTCGACCGTCCGACCAGCGCGGTCATCGCCTTCGATGATGCCGTGGCCATGGAGTTCATTTTGTTTCTGATCGACAATGGTGTACGTGTGCCGCGTGATGTTTCTGTGGTGGGCGTGGATAACGTGCCGACAAGTCGACTGTTCACGCCGAGCCTGTCCACCATCGACGTTCCCAGATACGAGACTGGGCGATTGGCTGCATCGGCGCTGATCGGGAAGATCCTGCATATCGGCGAGGATGATGCCGCGCCCGTCTCGGTGGGCGCCGAATTCCTGCCCAGAAATAGCATCGGCCCAGCCCCGAATCAATGATCGGGGCCGGGCCGATGCCGGGCGGTATGGTGGTGAGACGGTGTCGCTTGCTGCCTTATTGGTTGTTGCCGGTGTTATCGGTACTGTCCATGCTGTCCGTGATGGTCACGTCATCCAGTACAATCGCGTCGTCGCTCACACCATGGACCATCACGCTCTCGCATGGGATGGCGATCTTCTCGTCGCCGCGTTTCCACGGACGCACATCGAATTCCTGCACGCCGTCGAACTGTCTGGTCACCTGCAGATCCACGTCATGCAATGTGATCCCGCGCATCGTGGCAGGGTCCTCGGCGCAGACGACCACGCCGGCTCCCACTACGCCGCGGATTCGCTCGAATCGTACGTTCTCAATCGTCCGGCCGGTCAGATCGGTATCGTTGTCACGCGGCAGCAGCGTCAGGTAGATCGCCTCGCCCGAGCCCCACCATTCCTTGCTGAATCCCTTGGTTGTGATGGTGATGTCGCGGAATGCGACGTCGCGCGCGCTGCCTGGGTCGCGCAACTGGAAGGCAAGACCGCGATTGGTGTCACGGATCGTCAGACGCTCGAACACACAATTCTCGAAGTCGCCGAAGCTGCTGGAACCGAACTTCACGGCCGACGATTGCGATGTGATCACACAGTCACGCGCCGTCAGATTCGTGCAGTTGCCGTACTGGGCGGTCTCCTCCGTGCACTTGGGACAGATGCCGTCGTCGCCGGTGATGATCTCGCAATGCTCGATTATCGTGTTGTCGCAGCGGTCAATATCGAATCCGTCGGTGTTCGGCATGCGCATTTCGTTGTGGATCTTCACGTTCCGAGCAACCGTATTCGTACAGCCGACCAGATGGATCGTCCAGAACGGTGCGTTCTGCACAGTCACGTCGGTGATCGTGGTGTTGCGGCAATCCTCGAAGTACAGGGTCATCGGACGCGGATAAGCGTAGAAGCGAAGATGTGGTTCGTCACCCTGATCCGGCAGAATGAACACTTCGTAATTGCCGTCGATCGCGCCATCGCCACTGACCGATGCCCCCTCGCAGCCAAGGGCGTGGATGAACGCACAAATCGGCGTTTCGTTGCGCAGCAGTTCGAAGCTGCCCGGGCGGTGCGTATAGCGGTCCTCGTCGCCGCTGCCCTTCAGCGTCACCCCGGCACCGACATGTAGGTCCACGTGGGACCGTAGGTTCAGGCCGTCGCATAGATACGTGCCGGGACGGTCGAGCAGTACACGGCCGCCACCGTTCGCCTCGCAGTCGTCGATGGCGTGCTGCACGAGAGCGGCGAACTCGGATGGTCCCATGCCTTCGTGGTAGTCATCGAACACATGGAT
Source organism: Bifidobacterium sp. UTCIF-39 (assembly GCF_006408715.1). Taxonomy (NCBI): domain Bacteria; kingdom Bacillati; phylum Actinomycetota; class Actinomycetes; order Bifidobacteriales; family Bifidobacteriaceae; genus Bifidobacterium; species Bifidobacterium sp. UTCIF-39. The sequence goes on from NZ_JEOG01000001.1 coordinate 209,128, forward strand.
GGTGGTTTTGTTGCTCATGGAGATCCTTTCGTTAGATGAGGAACATCCTAGGAATACTGTGCCGCATCTGTGCGGCTTGGCAATTGATCAGACGCGTTTATGGGTGCGCAGGAATTACTACCGTTTTCATTGTTCTTGGATGGAGAGGGATGCGCTCTGGATTTACATTCTTTTTCCATGGCATTTTGGAAAACCATGGAAAGGGTACGAGAGGAATGTGACGACTGAGGCAGCATTGTGAATGCAATCGTGTACGGTCGTACCATTCAACGAGGAATACGACTCAACGAGGAATACGACAACGGGAGGGGAATCATGTCCAAATCGACAGAACAGAACAAGCACGACGACTCCGCCAAGCACGACGACTCCACCACCGATCTCACCGTCGGCAGCCCGCTGCTGCGCATCCTCATCTTCTCCATCCCGCTCGTGCTCGGCACGCTGTTCCAGCAGATGTACAGCTTCGCCGACGCGGTGATCGTCGGCCGACTCATCGGCGACGACGCACTCGGCGCGGTCGGCGTCACCTACCCGCTCAACTTCCTCATCCTCGGCTTCGTGCAGGGCGCATGCATCGGCTTCTCCATCCCCGCCGCGCAAAGCTTCGGCGCCAAGGACGAGCGCGACTTCCGCCGATTCATGTGGAACGGCGCATGGCTCGGCGTGATCCTCTCGGTCGTATTCACCATCGCCATGGTCCTGCTCGCCAAACCCATGCTCGAACTCATCGGCACACCCGCCGAACTGCTCGACATGGCCGTCGCCTACATCGTCGTCATCTTCCTCGGCATCCCATCGGCCATCCTCTACAACCATTCCGCGGCCCTGCTGCGCGCGGTGGGCGACTCCAAGCACCCGTTCTACTTCCTGCTCGTCGCCTGCGTGGTCAACATCGTGCTCAACTACACGTTCATCGGCGTGATCGGCATGGGCGTGATCGGTTCCGCGCTCGCCACCGTGATCGGGCAGACGCTGTCCGCCGTACTCAACTGCTGGTGGGCGTTCACGCGGATCGACATCTTCCAGGTGCACCGCGACGAGATGGGCTGGTCCGGCCATCACATCGGTCGACTCTGCTACGTGGGTCTGCCGATGGGATTCGAATATTCCGTGTCCGCGATCGGCGCCGTGGTGATGCAGGATGCGATCAACTCGCTCGGCGCGGCCATGGTCACCGCACAGACCGCGGGCGAGCGCATCCGTCAGATGTTCACGCTGCCGATGGAAAGCGTCGGCATGGCGATGGCCACCTACGCCGGTCAGAACTACGGCGCGCGGCGGCTCGACCGTATCAAGCTGGGTCTGCGTGACGGTGTGATCATCCAGGCCGTGTATTGCGTGATCGTCTGGGTGGTGATCTTCCTGTTCAAGGCGCCGATGTGTCGGTTCGTGCTGGGTGACACGAGCCCGACGGTGTTCGATGGCGCGGTGCAGTACCTGTTCATCATGAGCTGCTTCTTCATCATCCACGGCTCGCTGATGATTTTCCGCAACACGTTGCAGGGCATGGGCTACAGCACGCATGCGATCGTCTCCGGAGTGGGCGAGCTGATCGGCCGCTGCCTGGGCGGATGGCTGACCATCATCGGGGGTGGCTACCTCGCCGTCTGCTACTCGAATCCGCTGGCATGGGGACTCGCGTTGCTGTACTGCATGGTGATGGTCACCGTACTCATCCGCCGCAAGCGCCGCGATCCCGATTTCGCCGCCCTTGCATAGTCGGGGAATTCAACGATCCGCCGGTCCGATGCTCGCCTGCGGCAGGAACGACGTGGCGCAGTGCCTGATCGGGGCGGCTCCGGGATCGGCCGCATGCAGAATCCGATCGATGCACATGGTGGTTCCGGTCTCGATCATCTCCCGTCTGGGGATGATGATGCTTGCCAACGGCGGTTCGAACATCTGCGCCAGTCGCGTGCCGTCGATGCCCACCACCGACACCTGATCCGGAATCCGCACGTCGTGTTGTTTGAGGAACGCCATGAAACCGAGGGCCATCACATCGTTGTAGGCGATCACCGCCGTGGTTGGATGGTCGAGAAAGTCCTGAAAATCATGATATCCGCCACGATAGGTGGGTGCTTCGCACTGCATGCGCCGCACCTTGATGCCGCGCTGGGCGCAGAGTTGCGCGACCAGCTGCCAGCGGTGCCCCTCCTGCCAGGAGAGCGTAGGGCCGGCAAGATACGTGATCGATCGGTGTCCGAACGCGTACAACTGATCGATCGCGTCATCCAGACTGCTGTTCAGATCCGGAATCACGCACGGCAATCCGCCCACGATGCGATTGATCACGGTGACCGGCTTGAGCTGTGCGGCCTTACGCAGTGCGGTGTCGGACAGTCTGGGGGAGATGAGAACCACGCCATCGGCGAGCTGCGCGGCATTGCTGAGCAGCCGCTTCTCCTGTGAGACATCCTCCTCGCTGTCGCTGACGGTGACGGAGAACCCGCGGCGGATTCCTGTCGATTGCAATGTATGAATGGCCGTGGTGAACGCGGGATTGTTGATGTCCGGCACGATGGCGGTGACCATGCCGTGCAGTTGCTCCTCTCGGAACGAGTCGACCTTGTCGGAGCGGTAGCCGAGTTCCTTCGCCACGAGGAGCACGCGCTGCGCGGTCTTATAGTTCACCCGTCCCGGGCGTGACAATGCGCGGGATACGGTCGCCGGCGAGACCCCGGCCACGGCCGCGACCTCGTCGAGCGTGACCTTTTTCGATTTGTCTGATCTCTCACTCATTGTTGCCTATTGTAACGATGGGGTATCGGCATCGGCATTGGCATGGGTATCGGTATTGGCATCGGTATCGTCGGACCAACTGCAAAGCGTGGAAAGAAAATCCGATCCATTGCAATCCACCGTATCGTCGATACCAGAGACAGGCAATGCAGACCGTCTCCCATTCCAAGGAAGGAAACATCAATGGCAACGATATCGTTGGATGTCGGGCTGCTGAAGCAGATTCGCACGGTCGACCCGCTGATGGCGTCATACAACATCGAAATGACCGAGGTGACCGGCGGCACATTCTGGAAACGCTATACGCCGGGACAGATCGCCGGCACGGAACCGTTCGTATTGCACGGCATCGCCGACCTGCAGAACAGCATGGAACCGTATCCGCCCAAGGATCTGCGCAACGCCCGTCTGCTCGCACTGGCCAAGGCGATCGGACCGGCCTGGGTGCGCGTGTCCGGCAGCTGGGCGTCGAACACCTACTACGACTTCGACGGCACGACCGGCGGCAAGGCCCCGGAGGGTTTCTCCAGTGTGCTGACCCGTGACCAGTGGGAGTCCGTCCTTGATTTCGTCAAGGCGATCGACGGGCGTCTGCTCGTGTCGGTGGCCAACAGCGCCGGCGTGCACAATACGCCCGACGGCAGTTGGGACCCGGCGCAGGCGAAGCTGCTGTTCGATTTCAGCCGCGACTATGGCGTGCCGATCGCGGCCGCCGAGTTCATGAACGAGCCGAACATCCTCACCCCCGACAATTCGCCGCTCGCGTCGGGCTACGGCATGATCGAGTACGCGCGCGATCAGGACGCGTTCTTCCGCTTCCTGCGTGAAAACTATCCGGATGTGCTGTGCGTCGGACCGTGCGCTTCGGAGATCGGCGGGCCGCATGTGCCGTACAGTACGGTCAATGCGCAGACCAACGCCGCCGCGGGCAATGCGCTCGCCTCGCTGGACGCCTTCAGCAGCGACGATCTCATGCCGCATCTGCAGGAGCGCGCCGACGTGTTCAGCTACCACTGGTACAACGGTATCTCCGAGCGTGGCGCAAGTGTGCTCGGCAACCATTGGGATGCGTCGGAGGCGATGGGGAAGGACTATCTTTCGGTCGCCGAGGCCGCCTGCCGCCGATACCTGCCGATGCGCGATGAATACATGCCGGGCGCGCCGATGTGGATCACCGAAACCGCCGACGCCGGACTTGGCGGCGACACATGGGCGTCCACGTACCTCGACGTGTTCCGCACCGCCTGCGAGCTGGGTGTGTTCGGTGAGCTTACGGATGGTGTGATCTTCCACAACACGCTCGCCTCGTCCGACTACGGATGGCTTGATTTCGGCGACTTCTCGCCTCGGCCCAACTACTGGTTCGTGCTGCTGTGGAATCGTCTGATGGGCACGACCGTGTATGGCGTGGATGAGGGTGTGCTTGGCGCCGGTGGTGTGCCTGACGATGGCGATGCCACGCTTGACGATTTCGTGCACGTGTACGCACGGTCACGCAAGGACTGCCGTGACGGCGTGGCATGGCTGATCGTCAACAGTTCGACGACTGAATCGATCGACGTGCACGGCGTCTCCGGCGGCTGGGTCTACCAGCTCACCGCCGACGATCCGCACGCGCGCGATATCCGACTCAACGGGCGTCCGCTGGCTCTTGGCCCTGACGACGAACTGCCCGACCTGGTCCCCGACACCGTCTCCGGCGACACCGTCACCCTGCCTCCCGCATCCATCATCTTCCTCGTGCGGTAGAGGGTTCCTGGGGTCGGACCTGCGGACAAGGTCTTGGTCCGGCCCCGGTTACTACTGAAAAATCATCATTCAATGACTTGTCTTCATGACGATCCGCTTGCTTTGACGATCCTGTCGTTTCGACAATTAATTTCAGCATTTCGGCATTGCTGTAGCTCTGCCGTTTTGGCAGATTTGCCATCTCAGCAATTTCAACAATCTCAAAGGAGAGAGAACAATGAGTTCACCAACGTCTGGCACTACAGTGCGTCCCTTCGGCATGCGTGACAAAGTCGGCTATCTGTTTGGCGACTTTGGCAACGATTTCATGTTCACGTTTGCCAGCTCGTTCCTGATGATTTTCTACACCAAGGTGATGGGTGTGCCCGGCGCTGTGGTCGGTACCCTGTTCCTGATTGCGCGAATCATCGATGCCTTCGCCGACGTCACCGTGGGCGTGCTTGTCGATAAGGCCCCGGCCACAAAGAACGGCAAGTACCGCGTATGGATGATGCGTATGGCTGCACCCGTGGTCATCTTCTCCTTCCTGATGTATCAGACCTTCGCCATCGGTGCTTCGATGGGCGTGAAGATCGTCTACATGTACGTGACGTACATCATCTGGGGCATTTTGTACTCCTCGGTAAACATCCCCTATAGCTCCATGGCGTCGTTGATCTCTCCCGAACCTGACGATCGTACGAGCCTGTCCACGTATCGTTCTGTTGGTTCCACCTGTGCTTCCCTCGTCATCGGCGTGGTCGCCCCGTTGATCATCTACTCGGCTGATGCCAATGGCAACCAGATCATTCGTGGTGGCGAAGGTACGCAGGTGTTCGCTCTGGTCTCCGGAATCTTCGCCGTGTGTGCGTTCCTGTGTTTCTACGCCTGCTACAAGATGTGCACCGAACGTGTGAAGCCGGAGAACCATCACGCCGATACTGCAGCTGGAGAGCGCAAGTCCACGTTGCACATGATCGGGAACGCGTTGAAGAGCCGCTCCCTGTGGGGCCTGATTCTTATGTCGCTTTCGGCCACTATCGCCATGCTGTTCCTCATGCAGATGGTCAACTATGTCTATGCCGATTACTTCCGTTCCGCTAGCATGATCTCCCTCACTGTGATGTGTGGATCTCTGGGTATGCTTGCCTGTGCGCCGCTGGTGAAGCCGCTGTCCAAGCGTATCGGACACAAGGGCTGCGCAGTCTGTGGACAGCTGCTGGCCTGTGCTGCGGTAATCGTGTTGTTCGTGCTGCACACCGACGTGCCTATGGTGTTCACCGTTGGTTACGTGGTTATCTTCTTCGGCGTGGGTATGAGCAACATGGTGTGCTACGCCATGGCTACTGACACCATCGACGACATCGAAGTTACGCAGAATATGCGTGAGGATGCCACCGTGTACTCGGTATACTCCTTCGGTCGCAAGGTCGGTCAGGCCATCGCTGGATGGATCTCCGGTAACGCGCTGACTTGGGTCGGATACAAGGCTGGTGCTGAGGCGGTTCAGAATGATGCCGTGCGCAACAACATCTACAATTTCAGCACCGCGATTCCCGCTGTGGCGTTGGGGGTTGGCGTTCTGCTGCTGATCTTCGTCTACCCGCTGAACAAGAAGCGCGTCGATGCCAATGTCGCAGTGCTTAAGGCCAAGCGTGTGGCGGGTGAGACGGAGGCCTGATCCCGTCGCCCGGTTTCTCGCCACTTGCAGGAAAGTAACTCACTTTGAGGGAAGCTACTTACCTGACATCCCTCACTCCCCAATTCCAACCGCGACTCCCTTCCTCGAAGGAAGCCGATGACACCGGCGACTGAGGCATTGCCAGGTTCCGCCCTTCGGGGACGTGCCTCAGTCGCCAAAGCCCCTTCCGGACCTCCCTCGGAAGGGGCTTTTTCTGTTTGGAGCTATTGTTACGGCCATTCTGACCGCGCACTGTTTCTCGGTTTCTCGCCAGTCACCGTTTCTGCAACAGCCAATTGAGCACGGAGCCGGATGCCACGAGCAATGCGCCGAACCAGAACGGTAGCGACAGGCTCAGATGCAAGAGCAGTGCGCTCGCTCCCACCGACAGCACCGGTGTGGCATAGGACGCCACGGCCATCGTCTCCATGCTGCCGTGCAGAATGCCGTATCCCCAGCACGCGTATCCGCCGGCGATCGCCACCGCGGCGAATACCACCGTCAGCCATGCCGACACCGGTTGCGCGGCGATCCAACCGCCCAGATTCCCCAGAGCCGAGGCGATTCCTGCGCCACTCGCATCGTCCGAACCGCTCGTCCCTCCGCCAACCACACTCGTAACAATGTGAATAACCCACAGTGTGCAGGTCACCATCGGAAAGAACAGACTCGTTCCGTCATACCCCTTCGCCATCGACGGCGTGATTACGGCATAGACGGACCACGCGAACGCGCCGGCGAATGCGAGCAGATACGGCAAGGGATTGGACGCCACATTATGCGCGGCCACATGCCAGTCCAGCCCGCTATTGCCGCCCACCGACACGATCACGCCCGCCGTCGCCACGATCGCACCGGGAATCGCATATGTCACCGCATGCTTTCGATGTGAAACGGCCGCCGCCAGCAGCACCATGAGCGTGGGCCACAGGTAGTTCACCAGACTGATCTCCACGGATTGCGCCGACGTGGCGGCCAGTCCCACCGACAGTGCGATCGACGTCTCGTAGAACACGAACAGTCCGCCACCGATCAGCAGGTATTTCCGAGGTGCCTGGCTCAGCGGCTTGGGACGCCGAAATACCAGCAGCAATATCGCCCCGCACGTATAGATGAGCGCCGGACCAAGCGTTGCGCTGAACGACTCCGACACCAGACGCACGAGTCCCATCATTAGACTCCACAGCACGATCGCCATCATGCCTACCGCGGTCGCCACGGCGGAGGAGTTCCGCTTCTTCCCAAGTTCCAGTTTCATGCCGCCATGGTATCAGCGCCCGTTTTCATAAAACCGGCGATTTACCGCCATTCCCCAATCCCCGGTGTAAATCCCTGCAAACCACAATCCCCATATCCACCCCGGGCCACACTGAAATCGTGCAATCGGCAATGATGTCGGTCGCAACGCTTCGCCTGCCAGGTGGCGAAGCATCACAATGCCAATGAAGTCTCATGACGAAGAACCACTCATGTAAGGCTACGGAGAAGAAACGGATAACCGGCAATGGCAGACAACAAACATATTCCAAGCGTGTATCGGCCGCGCAAGATCACGGTCGCTCGCGCCATCGGCTACGGCATGCCCGACATGATGGGCGGTGGTGCGTTCACCCTGATCGGTGCGTGGCTGCTGTTCTTCTGGACCACCTATGCGGGACTGACCGCCATCGAGGCGGCGTCGATCCTTGCGATCGCCCGCGTGGCCGACGCCGTGATCAGTCTGTTTATGGGCGCGATCACCGACAATCTGTACCGCTTCAAGATCGGCAAGAAATTCGGCCGCCGCCACTTCTTCCTACTGATCGGCGCACCGCTCATGTTGGAGTTCATTCTGATGTGGGTGACCGGCATGAGCTACTGGTACTACCTGATCAGCTACGTGCTGTTCGAGCTCGTGGCTGCGATGGTACTGATTCCCTGGGAGACGCTGCCCACCGAGATGACCGAGGACTACAACAAGCGCACGATGCTGTCCACCGCGCGTCTGGTGATCTCCTCCGGAAGCTCGTTCCTGGCCACGTTCCTGCCCGGCCAGCTGTTCAAGATCTTCGGTGAGGACAGCCCGATGTCGTACACGTTCAACGCGATCGTGTTCGCCGTGATCTACATGGTGTCCGTATTCATCGCCTACAAGACCACGTGGGAGCGTCAGATCACTCCGGAGATGGCCGCCAAGCTCGAGGCGAAGGCCAAGGAGGGTGCCGGCCGTACGTTCGGCGAGCAGTTCAAGGCATACATCGCCACGGTGAAGCTGCGCACGTTCCGCAAGCATCTGATCGTCTACCTGTGCACGTTCACCGCCAAGGACACGTTCAACGCCGTGTTCGCCTACTTTGTGGTCTCCGTGCTTGGCCTGTCCGCCGGCGTGTCCAGTGGCGTGCTGTCATTGAACATCATCGGCCTACCGCTGACGATTCTGGTGGGCTATCTGCTGGTTAAGTTCAGCCCGCGTTGGGTGTGGTGCGTCGGCATCGTGGTGGAACTGGTCGCGCTGGTCGGATTCTGGGTGCTGTCCGGAGCCGGCATGAACGATCTGACGATGTGGCTGTACGTGGTCGGTCTGGTATACAACATCGGTCTTGGTGCTGTGATTGCCACTCCATGGAACGTGTTCCCGATGATTCCGGATCTCGATGAGTTGGTGTCCGGCGAACATCATGAGGGTCTGTATGCGTCCGTGATGACGTTCGTACGCAAGTCCACGGTTGCGGTCGCCACGTTCGTGGTGGGTCTGGTGCTCACCGAAGGCGGTTACGTGGAGGGGCAGATCGAGCAGTCGATCGGCACCCAGCACACGATCACCGGCATCCTCGTGTTCGGCACCGGCGCACTGCTGGTCGTCGCTCTGCTCACCGCGGCCACGTTCCGCCTCAACAAGACCACGCACACCGTAGTCAAGGACGAGCTCAACCGTCTGCGCAACGGCGGGCACAAGGCCGATGCCCCCAAGGAGACCCGCGAACTCATCGAGAAGCTCACCGGTACCAAGTGGGAGCACATCTGGGCCACCAACCCCAACCAGTGATCGCGTTGCACGATCATCAATAGCCGATCCGGACAACCGGATAAGTCAACCGGCCGGATCAATCAACCGCAAAGACCACGGATGCCGTCATTCTCTCTCCTGACGGCATCCGCCTCCCCATCCTCGATCCTCATCATCCTGAAATCACATCATCAACCAACAAAAGGACCTTCAATGAAGAAGTCAGATAAGATCATCGCTCTTGAATCCAACAACGACTACATCCACATCACCACCGGCGGCAGTCAGCTGCGCGTGTACCTTGTGGATGACGACACCATCCGTTTCCGCTGCTCGTTCGATGAGGAGTTCGCCCCCGAACACTCGTACGCGCTGGTCAAGACCGCATGGCCCGACGAGCTCGATGAACTCTTCGCCGCCGAACGCACTCGAGTCACTCCGATTGTGCCGAACGTTGAGGAAACCGACGACTACTACGTCACCCGCACCGCCAAACTGGAGATCCGTCTGACCAAGGATCCGTTCGGCATCGAAATCTACGACACGGACGGCAATCTGCTGTACAAGGATCTCAAGGAACGCACGTTCATGGAGGACTCGCACGGCCGTCGCTACCACTATTCGGTGATCAACGCCGGCGATCATTTCTACGGCTTTGGCGAGAAGACCGGTAAGCTCAACAAGAGACTGCAGTATCTGCGCATGCACAACACCGATACGTGCGGTCATGACGCCGAACTGTCCGATCCGCTGTACAAGCACATCCCGTTCTACGTGCGGTTCAACGACCACACGCGCAAGGCGATCGGCGTGTTCTACAACAATCCGTTCGACTCCGCGTTCGATCTGGGCCGCGAGTGGAGCGGCTACTGGGACAAGTATTCGTTCTACTGCACCGACGGCGGTGACGTCGACATGTTCTTCATCAACGGCCCGACCATTCCCGAAGTGGTGGAGCGCTACACCGACCTGACCGGCAAGACCGCCCTGCCGCCGCTGGGCAATACCGGCTATACGCACACCACCATGTTCTATACGGAACTCGAGAAGGACGTGGATCAGGCGATCCTCGAATTCGTGGACCGGTGCAAGGCCAATGACATTCCGTTCGACATGTTCGGCATGGCTTCCGGTTACACGTGCATGCCGAACGGCAAGCGATACCAGTTCCATTGGAACAGTGCGAAGTTCCCCGATCCCGCCGCATTCATGGCGGAGATGAAGAAGCGCGGCGTGGCCGTGACCCCGAATGTCAAGCCGGGCATCCTCACCACGCACCCCGACTATGACGAGTTCGCCAAAGCCGGCGCATTCATCAAGGACGAGACGGGGGAGAATCCGGAGAACGAACGTTACTGGGGCGGCTTTGCGGCCTTCCCCGACTTCACCAGCAAGGCCGGTCGCGAGGTGTGGGAGCGGCACATGACCGAGGCGTTGTTGGACAACGGCATCGAAGGTATCTGGGATGACAACTGCGAGTTCGACATCCAGAACGCCGAGGCGATGGTCGACGGCGACGGCCGTCCCGTCACTGTGGAGGGCATGAAGCCGGTGCTTGGCAACATGATGGCCTATACGTCCAACCACGCGCTCACCCAGGCTCGTCCGAACACCCGCCCGTTCATCATTAGCCGCGCCGGCTTCGCAGGCATCCAGCGATATGCGCAGACGTGGGCCGGCGACAACTACACCTGCTGGAAGACCCTGAAATACAACATCCCCACCATTCTCAACATGGGTCTGTCCGGTGCTGCCAATCACGGCTGCGACATCGGCGGCTGGTTTGGTCCCGCTCCCGAACCCGAACTGCTGGTCCGCTGGTTCCAGGAGGGCGTGTTCATGCCCCGGTTCATGACGAACTCGTCGAACACCGACAATTCCGTCACCGAGCCGTTCATGTACCCGAACTACACGCCGTACATCTCACGCGCTGTCAAACTGCGGTATGCGCTCGCACCCACCATGTATTCGCTGCTGCGTGAGGCATCGGTCAAGGGCAGCCCGGTCATGCGTCCGCTCGTCTATGAGTTCTCCGACGATCCGAACTGCTGGGACGAGAGCTTCGAGTTCATGTTCGGTCCGAACATTCTCGTGGCCAACGTGACCGATCCGGGCATCACCGAAAAGAGTGTGTACCTGCCGGCCGGTACAGACTGGTACGATTTCCGCACCAAGCGCCGCTACGAAGGCGGCCAGACGATCAGCGTGCCCGTCGACCTCGACACAATCCCCATGTTCCTGCGCGCTGGAGCGATCGTGCCGATGACCGACGGTGTGACCAATCTGCACACGCAGACCATCGATCATGTCACGCTGCTGGTCGAGCCGAGCGTGGCTGGATCGTTCACGATGTACGAGGATGACGGCGAGACCAACGAGTACAAGAACGGCCGGTATCTGGCCACCATGTTCTCGATCACACCGGGTGCGGCCGCCAACCCGTACAGCACCGATGGTGAGAGCAACGCCGGAACGTTCCCCGCCAGCGATGAGAGCCATGAGGTCACGGTGATCCGTGCCACTTGCGAGGGCACGTACGATAGCCGCGTCGCGCGAGTGGAGATGGACGTGTTCACGCATAACGTGCAGCCGTTTACCGTATCGATGGCCGATCAGTCGGGCGAACGTCTCATCGAGAAGTTCTTCGATCCGGTCAAGTGGGAGGCTGCCGATGAAGGTTGGCTGTACGACATGGAATCCCGCACCACGCGAGTGAAGTATGCGAACCCGTCTGGTGACTACGAGATCCGCGTCAGCTATGCGATCAACGATCTGGTGAAGATGTAGGAACTGGCTTCCGGCAGATCGATGAACGCCCGGCGAACGTGATGTTCGTTGGGCGTTCGCCTTTGTCGGTGCGCGGCAATCACCCGATTCCGGCGGCGATGAGGGGGTTGATGGCGGCGATGCTGTCCCGTTGCACGAACGATGATTCGAAATGCAGCGGCACGACATCGCCGCCGTTGTCGTCACGGTCCGCGTTGACGTTGCCGTTTCCGCGCTCGCCGATCGATGCAACAGCTGGTGCGTCGACCGGCGCAATATGCAGCAGCCTATCGATCACGATCTTGGCGGCCGCATGACCCATGTCCCGTCGCGGGAACGAGATCGTGCTCAACGCCGGTGTGATGGCGCGACCCATGGGAATGTCGTCGATGCCCATCACCGAGATCTGCTGCGGTACGCCAACGCCATGCGATTCGAGAAACCGGATGAATTCCACGGCGATGGCGTCGTTGAATGCGATCACTGCCGTGGTCGGTCGTTCCATGAACGCCGCGAACGCCGCGGCCGCATTGCCCTCCAGCGGGTAGGCGCACGGCAGGAGACGGCAGGTCAGTCCCAGACGCTGGCAGGTGGTGAGAATGGTGTTACGCCGCACGCCGTTCTGCCAGGAATTGTCCGGTCCGCACAGATACGAGATCGATCGGTGCCCGAGTTTGGCGAACACGCCGATGGCCGTGCGCAGGCTCGGCGCGCAGTCGAAGGTCACGCTTGTCACGCCCGACACCACGCGGTTGAGCACCACCACGGGTTTGATCTGCGCGAGTTTGCGGATGGCGGTGTCCGGCATTCGCGTGGAGTCGAGGATCACGCCGTCCACATGGTTGAGGCTGCGTTTGATGATGGCGAGCTCGGCCGACGGATCCTCCTCGGTGTCGTTGACCATGAGACCGTAGTTCTTTTCCATGCAGTACTGCTGCACGCCGCGCGCGTACTGCGCGGAGATCGGATTCTCCAGATCGGTGACCACGATCGAGATGAGCCCCCGCAGTTCGTCGTCCTCGCGACTGCGATGCGTGATCGTTTCGGTGCGGTAGCCGAGTCGTTCCGCGGCGTCGTGCACGCGGCGTAGCGTGGCGGCGCTGACCTTGCCGGGGCGGGAGAATGCGCGCGACACCGTGGCGATGGACACGCCGGCCGCCTGCGCCACGTCCCAGATCGTCGTCTGCCCCGGTTTCGCGCGGCTCAGTCGATTGCTGCTTGCATCAGCCACTTCAGTCATGCCATTCCATTCTCCTCGGATCCTCTCAGTCCGTCGTCGATTCCACCGCCGCGATTGGCCGTTCCGGCGCGGGCCCCACACTGGCGCGCTCGATGAACGTCGAGTATCGCACCACCGGCGTGGTACTGCCGTCGGACGTGTGCAGGATCTTGGCGATGAGCTTGTTCGACGCATCGGTGCCCATTTCCTCGCGCGGGGTGTGCACGGATGCCAGCGGCGGATTGCTACGCGACGCCTCCGGAGTGTCGTCGATGCCGATCACCGATACCTGTTCGGGCACCCGCACGCCGTTCGCCTGCAGTCGTTCCATGAATTCCAATGCGAAGATGTCGTTGAACAGCACCACGGCGGTGGTGGGGTTGCGCATGAATTCCACGAATGGTTCATCCATGAGCGGACCTCCGACGTAGGTCGCCAGATTCGGTCCGGCGATTCGACGCAGTTTGATCTGCTCCTGCTGACACGCCACGAGCATCGCCTGCCATCGCAGCCCGTTCTGCCAGGAGTTTTCAGGGCCGGTGATATACGTGATCGACTGATGGCCAAGCGCCTTGAGTCGTCGTACGATCCGGTTGAGTGCGGGACGATCGTCGCTGATCACGGATTGCACTCCGCTGATCAGACGGTTGACCACCACGGTCGGTCGCATCTGCGCGGCCTTGCGCACGGTGGAGTCGGACAGTCTCGACGATGTGAGGATCAGTCCATCCACTTGCGATGTCATACGCACGATCGTGCTGCGCTCCAGATCACGGTTCTCCTCGGTGATGGCCGTGAGCAGAATGAAATTGCGGTGGATGCATGGCTTCTGCATGCCGGTCACAAAGTCGGCGAATACGGAATATTTGAGATCGCTCGTCGTGGTGAGGATCATACCGCGTAGCACATCGTCCTGCTGCGGTTCCAGATTCTTGGTGCGGTACCCCAGTCGTTCCGCCACCTCCTGCACTTTGGTGGCGGTTTCCAGATTCACACGACCGGGCCTCGACAGCGCTCGGGAGACCGTGGTGGGGGAGACTCCCGCTTCCCTTGCCACATCGCGGATGGTGATTTTTTCGCTCATCGATTTGCTCCTATGCTGTTTGGGCCGTGCACGCCTTCCTCGGTCTGCGCGACTGCATATTCATGCTAACCGTTGCATAGGCATCATTCCAGTATTTTCCGATGAACAGTTAGTGATCAGTAAGTTTTCCGCGTGTTGGACATTGACCGATATTCAACGAATACGGGGGTGCTGTCGGTTGCGGACGGGGGTGTTATCCAACGTCCTGTGGAAAACTATGGAAAGAAAATTCGCCATCGTTTTTCTCGCATACAGTAAGAATCACAGGAACGGAACCGACAACGAGGTACCGGTACCGCTCCTTTCACCTCGACAACCCCCGACCACATTTGCAACTCGACCATGCCGACATCGATCGTCGGCGATACCACAGGACAAAAGGACGGTACCATGCGTTTTTCCGAAACCCTTCATGATGGCTGGCTCTTCACCAAGGAGGCCGTCGACGGTGTACCCGCCTACGCTCCGGGACCCGAATGGGAGGCCGTCGAGGTTCCCCACACCTGGAACGCGTTCGACGGACAGGACGGCGGATCCGACTACTACCGTGGCGCATGCTGGTATGTGCGTCAGCTGACCCTCAAGCCCCACGCCCCCGAAACCCGCGTCTACCTGGAGTTCCAGGGTGCGGCCAACGTGGCTGAAGTGTACGTCAACGGCTGCAAGATCACCGAGCATGTGGGCGGCTACTCCACGTTCCGCGCCGACATCACCACCGCGCTCATGCCGGGTGAGAACGTGCTCGCCGTGAAGGTGAGCAACGAGGAGCGCACCGACGTCTACCCGCAGATGGCCGACTTCACGTTCTACGGCGGTCTGTACCGTCCGGTTGAGGTGCTGTACGTCAGCCCGACCCACTTCGAACTCGACTACCACGGTGGCGAAGGCGTAACCGTTTCGTCCACGATCGACGACGGCACTGCAGTGCTCGACGCCCGCGCGTGGGTGACCGAACCCGCCGAAGGCGATGTGGTCAACTTCCAGATCTTCGACGACGACGGCAACGAGGTCGCGTCCGCCGCGGTTCCGGCCGATCTTGGCGACGGCAATGTGCGCACCGAGATCGTCATTCCCGACGCCCACCTGTGGCAGGGCGTGGAGGACCCGTACCTGTACGACGTCGTCGCCACGATCATCCGTCACAACGAAGTACTCGACGAGGTTTCGTTCCTGCACGGCGTGCGCGAATTCCGCTTCGACCCGCAGGAAGGCTTCTTCCTCAACGGCAAGCTCACCCCGCTGCGTGGCGTCTCCCGCCACCAGGACCGTCTCGGCAAGGGCAACGCCCTGAGTCTCGAGGACCACGTCGAGGACGCCTACCTGATTAAGGAGCTCGGTGCCAACACCATCCGTCTGGCCCACTACCAGCAGTCCCGCGACTTCTACGATCTGTGCGATCAGCTCGGATTCGTGATCTGGGCCGAAATCCCGTTCATCTCCAGGATGAGCGACGATCCGGCCGCGCATCAGGACTGCCTGAGCCAGATGACCGAACTCGTGATCCAGAACTTCAACCACGC
This sequence comes from Bifidobacterium sp. UTCIF-39, assembly GCF_006408715.1. Lineage (NCBI taxonomy): Bacteria > Bacillati > Actinomycetota > Actinomycetes > Bifidobacteriales > Bifidobacteriaceae > Bifidobacterium > Bifidobacterium sp. UTCIF-39. The sequence goes on from NZ_JEOG01000001.1 coordinate 224,857, forward strand.
GTCCATCCTCATGTGGGGCATCTCCAACGAGATCCTCATCGGCGGCGACAGCCCGAAGCTGGTTGAAAACCTCAAGGAGATCAACGATCTGGCGCACTCCCTCGACCCCACCCGCGTCACCACCATGGCACAGGTGTCGAGCACCCCGAAGGATTCCGAGCACAACCAGATCACCGACATCCTCAGCTACAACCACTACTTCGGCTGGTACGGCGGCCACTTCGAGGACAACGAGGCATGGCTCGACGACTTCCACGCCATGCACCCGGACCGCTCCTTCGGCCTGTCCGAATACGGCTGCGAAGGCATCATCAGCTACCACACCGACGACCCGCAGTGCGGCGACTACTCCGAGGAATACCAGGCGCTCTACCACGAGCACATGGCCCGCATCATCGACGAACGTCCGTGGCTGTGGGGCACCCACGTGTGGAACATGTTCGACTTCGGCTGCGACGCCCGCAAGGAGGGCGGCGTCGAAGGCCGCAACAACAAGGGTCTGGTGACCATCGACCGCAAGATCAAGAAGGACTCCTTCTTCATCTACCAGGCCTACTGGTCGGCCGAACCGATGGTGCACATCTGCTCCAAGCGTTACGCCCGCCGTGCCGCCGACACGATCGACGTGAAGGTGTACTCCAACCAGGACGAGGTGGCGCTCGCCGTCGACGGCAAGCCGTTCGCCACGCTGGCTGCCTCCGCGCAAAGCGACCCGCACATCTTCATCTTCAAGGACGTGCCGCTGGCCGATGGCTACACGCATGTGACCGTGCGCGCCGGCATCGTCGAGGACTCCGCCACCTGGCAGAAGGTCGCCGAGCCGTACGAGCCGTACAAGTTCGTCGATCCCGAGGGCGGCAACATCGTGATGAACTGGTTCGATGACGTTTCCGCCGACGACGGTCTGCCGGTCGACGCCCCGTACGACGAGGCCTACTACTCGGTGCACGACACCGTCAGCGCGATCCTCGACAACCCCGAGGCGTCCGCCACGGTGACCAACGCCGCGTCCAGCCTCGCGAACATGAGGATCAAGGCTAGCATGCTTGGCGTGCTCGGCAACAAGAGCCTCGTCGAGATGTTCGACCAGCTGCGCAACATGTCCGGCGGTGCCTCGGACATTCCGCAGAAGCTCGCCTACCTGAACAAGCAGCTTCAGCAGATCAAGAAGTAGCAGGCAGCGGCACGTAGCCGCGGCAATCACAGCAATCAATACGTATCGCCTTGCGCGATGCCTGCTATATCCCGCCCCGGGCGCGTTCCCTTCCCCGCGCCCGGGGCGTTTTTTCGTTGTTTCGACACTCCCGGGCAACTCCTCGAAAATCCTTGTATCACAAGGCGTTTCGGCGAATAACGGCCGCTGTCGCGGAAACTCGTGGAAACATTTCCGGCGTCATGGTTCACCAATTAAAGTGGAAATCACGCAGTGAGGAACATCACATTTAATCACTGCAAATGAAAGAACATCGACAATCGCAAACGTCACGCACAAACAGGGCCGTGCGTGTCTGACTATCGCTTTGAAACCTGGCAAGTGAAAAAGCATGTCCGCACGAGGATGCGCGGACTCATGGTCTCCGAAATCTGGTCCTGTCATGCCCAAGGGAGGGAATGAAGCAATGAGTGCTGCAAGCAATTCCAACGCCGTCAAGCCTTTTGGCTTGAAGGATAAGGTCGGCTACATGTTCGGTGACTGGGGAAATGACTTCATGTTCATTTTCGCCAGCTCGTTCCTTATGGTGTTCTACACCAAGGTGATGGGCATCCCGGGCGCTGCGGTCGGCACCCTGTTCCTGATCGCACGAATCATTGACGCATTCGCCGACGTCACCGTGGGCGTGGTGGTCGACAAGGCCAAGAACCATCCGAACGGCAAGTACCGCGTCATCATGATGCGCATGGCCGCTCCGGTCACCATCTTCTCGTTCCTCATGTACCAGACCTTCGCCGTCAACTCCTCGATGGGCATCAAGATCCTGTACATGTACGTCACCTACATCATCTGGGGTATTCTCTACTCCTGCGTGAACATCCCCTACGGCTCCATGGCGTCCGTCATCTCGCCCGAGCCCGAGCACCGCACCAGCCTGTCCACCTTCCGTTCCGTGGGCGCCACCTGCGCCGGTCTGATCATCGGCGTGGGCGCCCCGCTCATCATCTACACCAAGGACGAAGCCGGCAACCAGATCATCCGCGGCGGTGAGGGCACCAACATCTTCATGTGGGTCTCCCTGATCTTCGCCATCGGCTCCTTCCTCTGCTACTTCATCTGCTACAAGATGTCTACCGAGCGCGTGAAGTCCGAGGACCACTCCGGTGCCACCGCCGGCAGCGAGCGCAAGTCCGTCGCCCAGATGATCTCCGGCGCCTTCTCGTCCCGCGCCATGGTCGGCATCATCGGCGCCGCCATCGCCCTGCTCATGGCCATGCTCTTCATGCAGCAGATGGCGAACTACCTCTTCACCGACTACTTCAAGAGCTCCGCCCTGCTGTCCACCGTCAACCTGGTCTGCAGCCTGCTCACCTTCGCCATCGCGCCGTTCGCACAGCCGCTGGCCAAGAAGCTCGGCCACAAGACCATGGGCGTCATCGGCGCCACCATCGGCACCGCCTGCATGGCAATCCTGTACGTCATCCACACCACCAACGCCATGCTGTTCTCGGCCCTGTACATCCTGTCCTTCGTGGGCATCGGCCTGTTCAACATCGTGATCTGGGCCATGATCACCGAGGTCATCGACGACATCGAAGTGCACAAGGGCATTCGTGAGGATGCCACCTGCTACTCCGTGTACTCCTTCGCTCGCAAGCTCGGCCAGGCGTTCGCCGGCTGGTTCGCCGGTGCCGCCCTCGGCTGGATCGGCTACAAGGAAGGCGCCGCCGTGGTGCAGTCCCAGGAGACGCTTGACGGCCTGTACATGTACGTCACCCTGCTGCCGGCCATCTTCTTCGGCGCAATGCTGCTCATCCTGGTCTTCGTCTACCCGCTGGGTAAGAAGCGCGTGGATGCCAACACCGCGGCCCTCAAGGCCAAGCGTGAGGCCAAGGAAGCCGCCGAGGCCTGATCCTTCAAGGGCTCCCCGTCCAACTTCCAAGGAGGGGAGCCCTTCCAATGACTACGATTCCATCCCATCGCCGCAACCATCTACTCACCCACTCATCTACTCATCTATAACAACCCGCAACCGAAAGAAGACACCGATGTCATTCGCATCCCTGTACCCTCGCGTCACCGCCACCCGCCGCATGCAGAGCATGAACGGCTCCTGGGATTTCCAGTTCGATCCGGAATCCAAGGGTGTGGCCGAAGGCTGGACCAACGGTCTGCCGAACCCCACCGATATGCCGGTCCCCGCCAGCTTCGCCGACGTGTTCACCGACAAGTACTCCCGTGAATACACGGGCGATTTCTGGTACGTCACCACGCTGTTCGTGCCGGGCGAATGGAAGGACGGCAGCGTCGACATCCGTTTCGATGCCGCCACCCACGCCGCCACCGTGTACGTCAACGGCACCGAGGTCGCACACCATGAAGGCGGATTCCTGCCGTTCGTCGCGCACATCAACGACGCGGTCAAGTGGAACGACTACAATATCGTGGCCGTCAAGCTCAACAACGAACTGAGCTGGCAGACCCTGCCCGTGGGCGAGACCACCACCCTGCCGGACGGCACCAAGGTGAGCGCCCCCTACTTCGACTTCTACAACTACTCCGGTCTGCAGCGCAATGTGAACCTGCTGTATACGCCGAACGAGCGCATCGAGGATCTGGACGTCGTCCATCACATCGACGGTTCCGACGCCCATGTGGACTACACGGTCGCCACGTCCGGCGATCACGATGTCGAGATCGTCGTGATCGACGAGGACGGCGTCGAGGTGGCCCGCGCCGACGGCAAGGCCGGCACGCTTGACATCACGGACGTCCACCTGTGGAATCTGCGCGCCGCCTACCTGTACAAGTTCGTCGTGCGCATCAAGGATGGCGGCCGGATCATCGACGAGTACTTCGACGAGATCGGCATCCGCACGGTCGAGGTGAAGGACTGCAAGATCCTGATCAACGGTCGTGAGGTGTACCTCAAGGGCTTCGGCCGCCACGAGGACTCCAACGTGCACGGCCGCGGTTTCGACCCGGTGATGAACAAGCGCGATTACGAGGACATGAAGTGGATCGGCGCGAACTCGTTCCGCACCTCGCACTATCCGTACGCCGAGGAGCAGCTGTACGAGGCCGATCGTGACGGCTTCTTCGTGATCGACGAGGCCCCGACCGTGGGCATGTTCAAGTCCACGATGAACTTCCTGGGCGCGTCCGGCGCGGTCGGCAACGACAAGCCGAAGACCTTCTTCGAGGAGGAGTCCGTGCAGACCGAGACGCTGGCCGTGCATCGCCGCACGCTCGAGGAGATGGTGGCCCGCGACAAGCGCCACGCCTCCGTGTGCGCGTGGAGCCTGCTCAACGAGCCCGACACCACGAACGAGGCCGCCGTGCCGTACTTCGAGAACATCTTCGATCTGGTGGCCGAGATCGACACGCAGAAGCGTCCGAAGACCTATGCATCGATCATGATGTCGCCGGCGGGCGTGGACAAGACCCATCACGTTGCCGACTTCCTGATGCTCAACCGCTACCACGGCTGGTACGTCAACGGCGGCTACGCGATCGCCAAGGGCACGATCGATATGAAGGCCGAACTGGAGAAGTGGCATGAGCTGGAGCCGACCAAGCCGGTCATGTTCTCCGAGTACGGTGCCGACACCATGGCCGGCATCCACAAGCTGCCGAGCGTGATGTGGAGCGAGGAGTACCAGGTCGAGGTCATGAAGATGTGGGCCGAGATCTTCGATTCCTACGACTGGATCGTCGGCGAGCAGCCGTGGAACCTCAACGACTTCCAGACCACCGAGGGCATCATGCGCGTGGACGGCAACAAGAAGGGCCTGTTCACCCGCGACCGCCAGCCGAAGATGGCCGCGTTCTTCCTCAAGGATCGTTGGACCGCCATCCCCGACTACAAGGACTGACCGAGCTGCGCTGACCGCGTGATGGCGCTTTCCATGGCAAAAATGGAAAATAGTGGAAAGCGCCTACCTCGTGGCGTGTCGCTTTTCTACCATGTTCACTAGTTCGGTCGGGACGACGTTCGGCCTTCCTCGAGCGTTGTTGTTCAACCGTTCTTCCCCAGTTTTGTCCGCAATGCCAGGGCGGGCAACACCAAACAGACGGCGATGTCGTGGACCAGCGTGGAGGCCAAGTCCTGACATCGCCGTTTTGCATATCGCATCCAGTGCAACGCCGCAACACTCCGGGCGTGTCGCAAAGTTGCGCATGTCGGCATACATGGTGTATAGTCCAAGTTTTGTAAACCACAGACCGTTGGTTGGAGCCGCAAGGTTCCCGAAGATTGCCAGCGCAGGTTGAGAAAACACCATCTTGGATTCAAGATGCCGCAGCGCATATTCGCGCCGCAATGCTTGTTCGCTCCGCCTGTGCGCGGGGCTTTTTTATTGCCTCCGATGGCTTTCCGGAACGACTCACGGCCGAATTAGGAAGGAACGCCATGTTAAGGCCCGAAAAGGCTGAGGTCATTGCACAGCTTACGGAGCAGTTCCGTAACGCCGACGCCGTGTACCTCACTGAGTACCGCGGGCTGAGCGTGCCGCAGATCTCCGATCTGCGCGAAAAGCTGGGCCGCGATACTTCCTACACTGTGGCGAAGAACACGCTTGCTCGTATCGCTGCGAAGGAAGCCGGCATCGAGGGTCTTGAGGATCTGCTCAAGGGCCCGACCGCTGTGACTTTCGTCTCCGGTGACTACGTCGAGGCCGCCAAGGTCCTGCGTGATTTCGCCAAGGACAACAAGCAGCTCGTCGTCAAGGGCGGTTTCGCCGATGGCAGCGTGTACGACGCCGAAGGTGTCACCAAGCTCGCCGACCTCGAATCCCGTCCGGTCCTCCTGTCCAAGATCGCGTACTCCCTCAAGGCTGTACAGACCAAGACCGCTCAGCTGTTCGTCGCTCTGCCCACCAAGGCAGTGCGTACCGTGGACGCTCTGCGCGAAAAGCAGGAGAAGGCCGCCTGATTCGCATCCGTTCGGGATTGCGACTCGCCGCTTAATAAACAATAAAAATTTTTTTGGTTGGTCGGTGATTTCAAGACCTTAACAAACCGACCGCCGCTGAATGAAAGGAAGCCATAATGGCTAAGCTCAGCAACGAAGAGCTCCTGGAAGCTTTCGGTGAAATGACCCTCGTCGAGCTCTCCGAGTTCGTGAAGGCCTTCGAGGAGAAGTTCGACGTCGAGGCTGCCGCTCCGGCCGCCATCGCCGTTGCCGGCCCGGCTGCCGCCGCTCCGGCCGAGGAGGAGAAGGATGAGTTCGACGTCATCCTGTCCGCCGTTGGCGACAAGAAGATCCAGGTCATCAAGGCCGTGCGCGCTCTGACCTCCCTGGGTCTGGCCGAGGCCAAGGCTCTCGTGGACGGCGCTCCGAAGGCCGTTCTCGAGGGTGCCAAGAAGGAAGACGCCGAGAAGGCCAAGGCTCAGCTGGAAGAGGCTGGCGCCACCGTCGAGCTCAAGTAATGTTGGCGGCATAAGCCGCGCATATTACCTATGCTTGTTGAAACCCCGTTCCGTGTTCATGCACGGGACGGGGTTTCTTGCATTGATGGTGTTGACCATATTGACGGTGTTGGCCGTATTGAACGAATGCGTCGTCCGTGTCCGGCATGTCGTTGTGGGTTTTCTCATGATGATCGCGTAGTGTACGGATGCGCAATGTGCAGATGTGCGACGTGTCGGTCGCTTCGCCGCAAATAATTCGTCGAATCATGACACAATAGTGAATGAGTGTCGTTTTGGGTTAGAGGAGGCATGCGCTGTGAGTGATCAGCAATGGCTAATCAGGGTCAATGGCGTCGACGAACTGCGTGTCGACGCGGGGCAGACCGTGATAATCGGCCGCAAGCCCCTACGCCCCATGGTGGCGGAACAGGGGACGATCCGTCTGGATATCGAAGACACGACCAAATCGATGTCGAAACGGCACGCCCGGTTCACCGTGGCGGCCAACACCAGCGCCAAGCTTGAAGACACCGGTTCCACGAATGGCACGTATGTGGTGCGCGACGATGGCGAACTCATGCGCATCCCCGCCGGCCAGTCGTTCCTGCTGCCGCGTTCACCCATGCGATTCCAGTTCGGTGACGTTCCGGTCGATTTTATGAAGGTGCAGGCTGAGACACTGAACAGGAACGTGACCGATCTGTTCTCATTCGCCGCGCCCGGCGGTCAGCAGGACGTCGACGCCTCTGCGATGAGCGTGGATGACATTCTTGATCTTCGTGCCGGTGAACCCACAGGCCTGTTGAATACGAACAGTGTGCGCAGTCGCATCGACGCATTGCACGATCGTGCCGTGGCCGATCAGCTTCGTCAGGGACGTGGCACCGGCGGATTCGTCGGCGGTTGGCTGGACCCCAACGGGCAGCAGGCGACCGAACAGCCGGCATCGATCCAGCCGGTGTTCACCGCGAATCGTGCGGCGGCCCAGCAGTCGGCGACGCAACCGGCGCAGCAGTCGGAGGAGCAGGCCGTGGTACGCGATACGCAACCGCTGCAGCAGAACCCGTCCGCTGCATCAAACGTCTCCGATATGCAGGCCGCGCGGAACATCGCCGATGACACCGCCCGTGACGCATCGGACGAGCCGTCGCAGCCCGCCGCCGTCGCCGTGAACCCGAACGTCGGCATCGTGACGAATGCGGCGAACACGGCGAATGCGGCGAACGAGCCTATCGCCACGGCATCGCCCGCGGTCCGGACATCGCAGGCGTCCGATGCATCGCGCGACTCCGCGGATGCGGTCGATCTGCCCGTCATGCAGAGCATGCGGAATCAGTCGCGTCCATCCGAGTCGCGCGACCTGTTCCAGGATGCCGCCGCAGCCCGTCGCAGCACCGCGGAAAAGGTGAGCGCACTGCCCGTCATCGATGCGAACGGTGGTGTGATCGGCAATGATCTGCGTCCTAACGCGGCATTGGAGCAGGCAGCCGCGGCCGATCGAGGCCCCGCGCCGCGTGCCGAATTCACGCCGGTGTTCGAGGCGGGATCCGTGTTCGAACGACTGTCCCGAGGCGAACTGAACCAGCCCGAACCGAGCATCGAGGTCAATGGATTCACTTCGGATCAGGCCAAGACGTCACGCAACTACGACGAGCAGTTCGACATGGCGAAGATTCCGGAACTGCTGCCGTTCCTCGCAATGAACCCCGCGCTGTACGCCGATCTGTACGCGTGGCTGGAACTGCAGGGCAATGACGACATCGATCAGGCGTTGAGCAACAACAGCGGCTATCAGGAATTCAAGGCCGCCAAAGAGGAGTAGAGACGAACACCATGAATGCAACCAACAAGCTCGAACCGACGGCCGCATTGGAACGGATTCGTTCGTGGTATCGCGAGTACCGCAACGAGCATGGTCCGTCCCCGGTGGAGGATCTGTCCCAGCTGGAGGCACGTCTCGACCTCACCCATGCGCATCCGTCCGGCATCGCGCAGCTGTTCGCCAGCGGCCATGTGCAGCTGAGCAGCCTGTTCCGTGACAGCGGCATGCTTCGTGCCGGCCAGCGCCGCCTATCGCGCGTGCTGGAGGACCAGATCGCGGTGGAAAGCGCCAGCGGCAACGCGCAGCTGTCCCTTGCCGTGGGCGTGGCCAGCTGGAAGGGCTCGGCCATGCCGCTGCTGCTCTACCCGGTTCAGGTGGATCAGGAGGAGGGGGCCGAGTCCCTCGCCCACGCGCAGATCCGCTTCACGTCCACCGCCACGTTGAATCCGGCGTTCATTTCCGCCATGCATGATCAGGGCGTGATGCTTGACGAGGACGCCCTGCTCGATTCCTCGCAGTACGCCGACAATTCCCCCGAGACGTCCGCGCTGTTCTCCCGTATCACCTCGCTGGTGGGCGATACCGTGGAATCCTTCATCGTGGAGCGCGAGATCATTCTCGGCTGCTTCATCCATTCGTCCACGCTGTTCATCGAGGAGGCGCAGACGCTGATCCGTCGCATGGAACGCGGCGTGACCGGCAACGATCTGCTCGACACGCTCGCCGGCAACGACAAGGCCGCCGCATTCCTGTCGGAGTACCCGGTCTCCTCGTACACGCCGTACGACATCGATCCGCATAACGAGCTCGAGATCGGCGACGTCGACAACGTCACGCGCTACGCCGCGCAGATCGTGTCGTCGGGCGCATCGGCATTCGTTGATCTGCCGGGCGGCCGCGGTTCCGAAAGCATCGCCGCCGGCGTGACCAGTCGTGCCATCATGAACGGCAAGACGGTGCTGTACGTGCCGTGCGTACCCAGCCAGAAGCGTCGTTTCGTCAAGCAGGTCAAGCGGCACGAGATGTCCGGCATGCTGCTCGACATCAACGACAACGCGTTCAATAACGCCATTGATCATCAGCTCATCGCGGCCGTGGGCTTCCAGCCCGGAACGGCCAGTTCGCACTTCGATCAGGTGGCCGACGAACTTGTGGGCGTGCGCACCCGTCTGGCGCGCTACCTCGGCGACCTGCACGGCAAGAACAAGGAATGGGGCATCTCCGCCTACGAGACGATCCAGAACCTCGCCCGCATCTCCGCCCTGCCCACGCATCCGGCCACGCATGTGCGCCTGACCGAGGGGGCGGCCCGACAGCTGGGCAACTCCATGGACGCGTGGAGCAAGAAGCTTATGCGCGCCGGCGAACTCGGCGAATTCGAGATCGGCCCGGAGGACACCTCCTGGTTCAAGGCCGCCGTATACAGCGAGCAGGAGGCGGTGAACGCCTACCAGCGCGTGGTCCGTCTGCTGGAGAAGCTGCTGCCCGCCGTGCGCGAGCAGATCCGCATGGTGGTGGAGACCTGCGGCTTCCCGATCCCGAACACCATGCAGGAGTGGGGACGCCAGGTCGTGGTGCTCAAGAACCTGCGTCGCGTGCTCGACGTGTTCCAGCCCGCGGTGTTCGAGCGCGACATTCCCGCCATGATCGAAGCGTCCAAGTCCAAGGCCGCCCGCAAGGCCGAAGGCACCACGATGGGCTTCTGGGAGCGTCGCCGCCACGTCAAGGAAGCGAAGAGCCTGCTGCGTGTGGGCGCCCAGGTGGAGGACCTGCACGAGGCGCTGCTGGTGGTGGCCAAGCAGGCCGAGCAGTGGCGTACGTTCGTGCCCCACGGCGGCTGGCCCGTGCTGCCGCCCAAGCTCGACGACATCATCGACACGCAGGATGCGATCATCTCCGATCTGACCGCGCTCAACAGCGTGCTTGCCACCACGCCCGACGGCGCCGAACTCGAATCCGTACAGTTCGCCGCTTTGGAATCCCGTCTGCAGGCGCTGTTCGACGACCATCGTTCGCTCGACACCCTGCCCGAACGCAGTGCACTTGAACGCGACTTCGTCGCCAATGGTCTGGGCGATCTCGTCGACGATCTGCGCAACCGTCGCGTATCCAAGGATGCCGCCCCCGGCGAACTGCAGCTCGCCTGGTGGACCACCATTTTCGAACTCATCGTGCACTCCTCGCCGATCATCTCCAATCAGGACGGCTCCGTGCTCTCCTCCGCGTCCGAACGCTTCGCGCAGGTGGACGCCGAACATGTGGCGAGCGTGGGCCCGATGATCAATCAGGAGATGACCAGGCGTCTGAGCGAACTGCTGTTCTCCCGCTCGCACGAGGCGAACCAGCTGCACACGCTGCTGGCCAATCCGGCCCGCGTGCCGCTCAACCGCCTCCGTCGCGACTACCCGAACATCCTCACCGCCACCAAGCCGATCCTTGTGGCGTCGCCCGCCACGCTTGTGGCCAACACGTCGCTTGGTCACCTCGCCGATATCGCCATCGTGGACTCCGCGGCGCACATGAACCCGCTGGAACTGCTGTCGATTCTGGCCCGTGTCGATCAGGTGGTCATCATCGCCCACCGCGAGACCATCACCTCGCCGGCCGTGGCCGCGCTGGTGCCGTGCCTGAAACAGCTGAAGGTGCTGTCGCGCACCGACCGCAGGGATCCGCGCATCAGCCAATTCCTCGAGGAGAACGGCTACGGCAAGGTCCCGCTCACGCTGTCCATGCCCGACCCGCGCGGCGGCGTCGGATACACCCACGTCGAGGCCAGCGGCGTGCCGTCGCCCATCACCGGACTGGTGGAAAGCAGCAAGAACGAGATCGACAAGGTCGTGGAACTGGTCATCGGCCGTGCCACCGGATTCAGGATCGTCCCGGCGTCCTACTCACTGACCATCGTCACCATCTCCCAGGTGCATCGTCAGCGCATCGGTGCCGAACTCAAGTCCCGTAGCTCCAAGGATCCCGGCCTGCGCAAGTTCCTGCGTCACGTGCGCATCGTGAGCCTCAACGAGGTCTCCGGCGTGGAATCCGACGACGTGATCATCACGTTCGGCTTCGCCCGCACCACGCACGGCCGTCTGCTTCAGCAGTTCGGCATGCTCGAGCTGAATGGCGGCGACGCCATGCTGCTCGACGCGCTCGCGCTCGCCCACGTACATGTGGACGTCGTCTCCTCGTTCGGTTCGCAGGACCTTGACGATGAACGTCTGCGTCAGGCCGGTCCGCAGCTCATGAAGAAGCTGCTCGCCTGGTGCGAGCACATCGACGAGGTGAAGGTGCCCGAGCCTGGCCCGCTGCCCAAGGAATCCAGCACGTTGCTGATCGATCTCGCCGAACGCATGCGCGCCCGCGGCCTGAACGTGGAGCTCAACTACGGTTTCCCGGACGGTATGAGCATTCCGATGGTCGTCGGTCTGCCCGGCAAGCCGTTCATCCTCGCCATCGAAACCGACGACGCCGGATTCATGTCGATCCCGTCCACCCGCCAACGCCATCGCTTTGAAATGGAGGACCTGCAGGCCATGGGCTGGTCGGTGATGGTCGTGTGGAGCGTGGCCGCGTTCGTCAACCCCGACAAGGAGGTCGACCGTGTGGCGGCCCGCATGGCCGAGCTCGTGGGCGCATCCGGCAACGGCAAGCCCGGCGCGAGGACTGCACGATGACGAATTCCACAGTGCGAGTCGTCGACGCCTCCGGTGAGCGATCCGGTCGCCGGAAGCACCGCCGAGTGGTGTTCAAGGGAACGGAACGATTCGACGCCGACGGTCTGTTCGACGCCGAATCGTCCGCCGATCCCGACGAACTGCGCGAACGCGCGAACAAGTCAAACGACGACGATCAGCGTATTCTGACCGAACTGCCCCCGCACTGGGCCAAGTTCGACGCCGAAGGCCGCCGATAGCGTTCACATCCTTGTTCTGGGTGCCGTTCCGGACTCCCGGAACGGTCCGTCCATATTTGTCGTCGTTCCGGTTAGGATATGTAACCGATTGTCTTTTGACGTTGAATCTGACTTTGACGTCCGACCTGACGTTTGATGAAGTCCAGTTGTGGAGGAGCCAGCCGTGCCTACTTATCACTACCGTTGCAAGAACTGCTCGTATGATTTCACCGAGCAGCAGTCGTTCACCGACGATCCCATCACCGTCTGCCCGAAGTGCGGCGAGGAGCAGGTGCACAAGGTGTACGCCGCCCCGTCCATCGAATTCAAGGGCCACGGCTTCTACCGCACCGACGGCGCATCCTCCAAGAAGTGAGCCGATATCGCAAACCGTAGCCGATGCGGTGAGTCGGGTCGTGCGTAACGGTTGCACTTGCAACGCTGACGCACGTTCGACCACATTGGTCGTGTACTCTGGCCAAGGCATATTCCCATCAGTCACAGTGGGAATATGCCTTTTTTATTTTCGTCATCATCACACCGCCGTGACGACACCGTGGTCGTTCGTCGGCGCCGCGCACTCGCCCGTCGCCTGACGGTGGCGTTCTGCGCCGGATTATCGGTATGGCTAATCCTGCAATGCGTGATGTCACTGGTGGAACGCAGCCCCGTCGTGGTCGCATCCGTCTCGATATCGCGCGGAACCGCCATCGGCTTCGACGACATGACCGTGGAACAGGTGCCCGCCTCCGTGGTCACCGAATCGGCGTTCCATACGACGGAGGACGCCACCGAACTGATCGCACAGGTGGACATCGCCAAAGGCGAGCCGATCATGCGATCGATGGCATCCAAGACGCCGGTGATCGGCACCGACCAGACCGCCGTTGAGGTCACCCTGGCAAGCTCGACGACAACGTTGATGCCGGGACGGCACGTACGCCTGGTCGCCGCCGACCGTGTGCTCGCCGAATCCGCACTGGTGCTCGCAGTGCCGGACCGGGGGAGCGGAGAATCCGATGGATTACTGTCTGGAAAAGCCGAATCGGAGACGGTGACGATCGCGCTCACCGCCGACGAGGCCATGGCGGTACTCGCCGCCCAGCAGGAAGGGCCGGTGCTCGCGGTGACGATCGCTACCGAAGTCGAGCCCGATCCGACTGTGCCACCCGAGTGAACCCGTCCGGCGTGAGCACGCCATCGACAGGCATATCGTGCCGTTCACGCGGCAGTTCATGATCGACGAACTCCCATGGCCACACCACGGCCGTCACGTCGGTGCCGGGACGGCGCAACGCGAGCATGCGGTCGTACCAGCCGCCGCCGCGTCCCAGCCGCCATCCGTCACGATTCACCAGCACCGCCGCGGTGATCGTCAACTCCGCCTGCGCGATGGTCTCGGCGGGCAGCACCTCGCCCTCGGGCTCCCGCGGTCGGCGCTCGCCGGCGTCGGCAAGCTCGTCCATCCGTTCCAGCACGCCCCAGCCAAGATCGCGCCCACTTCCCAGTCTCGGCACCAGCACGCGCACATGTCGTGACAGCAGCGCGCGCAGCAACGGCAATGTGGATACCTCGGTGCCCATCGATACGTAGGCGGCCACGGTGGTCAGGCCATCGAACAAGCCGGATCCCATGGCAACGGTCGCCAATCGTTCCCCGGCCGTCTCCCGTTCCTTCGGCGTGGTCAGTCGACGTCGTGCCAACGCCACATGCCGAAACGCGGATTTGTCATGCAGATCGGAGGGGAGAACCAGTTCGGTGGTGTCATATGCAGTGTCGTGTTCAGCGTCATGTGCAGTGTCCTGTTCAGCATCTGTCATGCTCCGGTTCTATCAGTCACTGTCAACCGCATACTGATTCCTTAGTGTGATCACACTAAGGAATGGGGTTTCGGGCAGGGGCGTCCCCTCGTTGTACGTCCCTCGGCGGAACATGGGAGCCATGTTCCGGCTGTTTTCCAGAAATGTGTCAGAAACGGGCAATGCGAACTTTCGTGTACCATCCGCGCTTGAGGCCCCGCAGGGGTTTGCCCCGCTGCGACTGCGTCCCATGACCAGTGCGGATTGGGATGAGTGGAGCACCGCGCGACGTCGTAACGAACAGTGGCTCAGGCCGTGGGACTCCGGTGACCCGCTGCATGGGTCGCCCATCACCTTCGACGAGTGGATCAGTCGTCAGCGTGAGGCGGAGCGTATGGGACGCGGCATCATTCTGCTGATGGAACTCAATGGCCGCATCGTCGGGCAGATCTCATTGGGTGCGGTGAGCTACGGTGCGATGCGTACCGGAACGGTGGGGTATTGGGTCGACGAGGCCCACGCCGGTCGTGGGCTGGCCCCGCTTGCGCTGGCCATGCTGGGCGACTGGGCCCTTTCCGATCCCACCGGCCCGGAACTGCATCGTATGGAGGTCGCCATCCTTCCCGAGAACACGCGTTCCAAGCATGTTGTGGAGAAAGTGGGGATGAATTTCGAGGGGGTACGACACAGTTATATGTATGTGGACGGCCAATGGCGTGATCATGACGTATATGTTCTGTTGGATTCCGACGTTTCCGGCTCATTGACGGCTCGTCTGAAGCCGGTTTCGGCTCCGACACACCGCCCGTGAAACGTCTGGTTTTTCAGGAGGTTACCCTATCGTAGAGTTCATGGATCTGGATTCGCTTGCAAGTGTTGTACTGTGGGCGATAATATTGGTACTTCTGTTCGGTCTTCAGCCGTGGAAAACGATGAACGGCATGAGGAACGCAATGGAGCATCGTCCAGACCGGTATTCCGCATCATTGCATATCATCGATATGGATGATGGTATGCACTTCGGCGACAGGGCACCAACTACCGCCGGGAAAGGGACGGCTATGCAGTCTGGGGCACAGGCAACCAAGCTCGACGACAAGCGGATCGAGCATGTTCGCGCGTTGCGTCGTGCCGCCATTCGTCGTCGCCGTCTGCTTGTGGGATCGTTGTTCGCAGTCGCCGTGGTGGTGTTCGTTCTTGCCCTGCTGCTGCATTTCAGTCCGTTGTTCGCGCTGATCCCGATTGCGCTCGATGGCGTGGTGCTCGCACTCGGTGTGCGCGCATCCAAGCAGGCAAGGGAGTGGGAGCATAAGGTCGCCGCGGCCAAGCGTCGCGCATCGAAGAGGAGGCCGACCGCTTCCGCGGGGTCCACGCAACGGTCTCGTGGCCGGAATGCCGTCCAGACCGTGGCCGAACCGGAGGCTCAGACCGCCACCGACGCGATGAGCGCTCAGGATATTCAGGCCGCATTGGAGCGTGCCAAGGCCGAGAAGCTTGCTGCATTGAAGGCGCGTGAGCTTGAACGCCGTGCGCGTGAGGCCGCTGCCCGTGCCCAGGCGTCGGCGGTCATGCCCGAGGATGAGGAGCCGGCGGATTCCGCTCTGTCCACGCCTGCGACGATCACTCCGCGCAGTCAGCGTCATCAGGACACCGGTGAGGCTCCGAAGGCCGTTCGTCAGGATGCTCGCGGTCCGCGTCATCCGGGGGCGGCGGTTGCCGACGGCATTGTTCCGTCCGCTCAGCAGGCGTCCGCCAAGTCGACCGCTTCCCCGTCTGCGATTCAGCATGCTGTGAATCAGCCCCATAAGCCCGTGGTCAAGGAGAAGCCGGCCAGCGAGCCCGAGGACTTCACCAATGAGCTGGAACGCGTGTCGCCGTCCCATGCGCTTGACGCCTTCGAACTGGCTTCAAATCAGGACCTCATCTCCTTCTCGCTGGGTGCGCCGCGCCATGGCAAGCCGGTCAAGGCTGCGGAACCGCAGAGCCTTGAGATCAAGTCCACCAAGCAGGTGGCTCATGCCGAACCGGTGAAACCCGCTCAGAAACCGGTTCAGAAGGCCTCTACGACGGTTGCTGATGCCCAGCGCGCACAGGACAAGGCCGAACTTCACACGAGCGCGCAGAAGGCCGTTTCTGAGGCCGACGCGACTCCCGTTACAGACTCCGTCTCAACGTCCAAGGACGATGCCGTGTCCAAGCTGGTTAACGGTAAGAAGATCGAGGAGGCCGCGGCTCGTCGTGCCGAGCGCAAGGCCGCTGTCGCCGCGCATGCGCCTGTGGCGGCTCCCGCGAAGACCGAGGAGTCGCTCGGCGTGAACGTGGATGCCGTCCTCGCCCGTCGCCGCGGCTGATTGCCCGGTGGGTCATCGCTGCGTCCCTCCCTTCGCTGATGGCAAACTCCGTTAGCACTCAAGTTGGCAGAGTGCTAATTTCGCGCTACCATATCGAGTAGCGCAAAAGGACGTTCACCCGAGTGATCGTCAGCCTCTCGGCGGCGTTCTGGCGTGGGAATTGTTCGATTGCTCTTTGAAAGAGGAGGCCCACAGTGTCGATTGCACTCACACCGTTGGAAGACAAGATTGTCATCAAGCAGGCCGCTGCCGAAACCCAGACCGCTTCCGGTCTGTTCATTCCGGACAGCTCCAAGGAGAAGCCGCAGCAGGGCGAAGTTCTGGCCGTGGGCCCGGGCCGTCGCGACGACAAGGGCGAGCGCATCCCCGTCGACGTGAAGGTCGGCGACAAGGTGCTGTACTCCAAGTACGGCGGCACCGAGGTCAACTACGGCGGCGAGGACTACCTGATCGTCTCCGCCCGCGACGTGCTGGCCATCCTGAACTGATCCCACTGATCTGATTCAGACCGACGCCGGTCATACACCGCGTCTAATACTTCAAGGCTCCCTACCGTTTCCACGGCAGGGAGCCTTTTCTGCTAGTCCCTGATCTGCTGACAACGACCATTGATCAAATTCATCTGTGGCGTGCGGTTTACTTGTTCTTGCATCCATGTGCAGTGGTAAAAAGGGAATGTTAGCCTCCTGGGAACATGCGTGGAAAAGTCGAAGATGACTTTCGATGTGGGGGCAATCGGAAAGAGCGAAGGGATGTAACGATGAATGAATCAGTATTGCGCGGCGTTCACCGTAGCGCATGTAAACTTATCGGCGTGATGGCGATATGTACCATGACGATTGCCGTGGCGGGGTGTGGGGCGTTGCCCGGCTCTTCGTCGACGCCGTCAGATGCTGTCGCCGCATCGTCCGGCGATAGCACTCTGGATTCGGCTGTGCGACAGATATACACCAAGGATTACACCTATACGAAAACCAGCGTATCCTCATATGGCGAAGAGACGGTGACCGTGGTGTCCCAGGGCGTGGTGTCCCAGTCCCCGTATCGGGAGCATGTGAAGGTGATGTCATCGAGTTCGCAGATTTGGGATGAAGCATATTTCTATGACAACGGCAGTGCGTTGCTTCACACGGAATCCGGATGGCAAAAGACCAGATCCAACAGATCATACCCGTATGGTCACAATCGGAAGCTTGATGTTACCGGGACTGATACGAACGGTGATGTGCGAACGTATTCCACTCGATATACGGAAAATGTCGGTAAAGGGTATGGAATCGACGATCTTACCGCCACGCTGACTCAGACATATCGCATCGATGCCGATGGGAACTTGCTGAGCATAGAAACCGATCTGAGTGATCTCAATCGAGTGACGGCAATCGCAAACGCCATGTCAGCTAATGGAGAAGATCGTGCGGAAGCCGAGAGCAATGCTGGAACAGCAGAAGATCATGCCTCCAAGGAAACCCTGGAGATTCACGATCTTGGCGTGACACAATCCATCGAGATTCCGAAGGTGTGAACTCCATTTTGACCATGATTTCGAGATGGGCGTGTACTCGGCTTGAAGATTCTGCCTATGGCGGGTTGGAAAACGTTGCAATCGCAACGATTGGATGAGATCGGGCCGGGATGCGCGAAGCGACGGGCTGTGGCACGCTGGGATCATGACTTCAGATCTTACGCATCAGGGCGTGTCATTCGACGACAAGCCTCTGGGATTCAATACGCTGTCCATCCATCTGGGCAACGGTGTGGATGCCGAGACCGGCGCCATCCGTCGTCCGATCACGCTCGCCAACGCCTACGCGTTGCCCTACGATCCATCCGACATCAACTGGTCGAGCTCCGACGTGAACCTCTACACGCGCAACGGTCATCCGAACCAGCGCTATCTTGAGGCCAAGCTCGCCAAACTCGAGGGTGCGGAGGACGCGGTGGTGCTCGCCAGCGGTGTGGCTGCACTGTCCGCCACGTTCACCACGTTCCTCAACCGAGGCGATCACGCCGTATTCTCCGACACCACGTACATCGCCGCCTACCGACTGCTCGAGCAGATCCTGCCGGAGAAGTACGGCATCGAAACCAGCATCGTCGACACGTCCGATCCTGCGAACGTCGCCGCTGCACTCAAGCCGAACACCAAGCTCGTGCATATCGAGACACCGGCGAATCCGACGCTCAAGGTGTCGGATATCAAGACCATCGCCGCACTCGTGCACGATCACAATCCCGAAGCCGTGGTGAGCGTCGACAACACGTTCAATTCACCGTTCAACGTACGACCGCTCGATCTCGGCGCGGACATCGTGATCGAAAGCCTGACCAAGTACATCAACGGTCACGGCGACGCACTCGGCGGAGCCATCGCCACCACCAAGGAGCGCACCGACCAGATCCGCTTCACCGCGCAGGTGAACTACGGCGGCATCATCAGCCCGTTCAACGCATGGCTCATCAATCGCGGATCCGTCACGCTGCCGCTGCGCATGAGGCAGCACAATGCGTCCGCGCTTGCCATCGCACAGCGTCTTGAGTCCCTGCCGCAGGTGCGGTTCGTCGCCTACCCCGGTCTGGAAAGTCACCCGCATCACGATGTCGCCGTCTCGCAGCTCGCCCGTCCCGACGCCGGATTCGGCGGCGTGCTCGCATTCGGTCTCGACACCGATCACGACGGACACAACCGGTTTGTATCCAAACTCAACGTGATCACATCAGCCGTCTCCCTCGGTCATGATGAAAGCCTGATCGTGTTCCTCGGCGAGGATGACGAACGACAGTACCTGTATCCGGAGGAGTTCCACCGCGGATTCTTCCGCCTCGCCGTCGGCTTGGAGGATACGGATGATCTGATCCGCGACATTGATCATGCGCTCGCCGAGGCCGGACTGGCGTAAGAGCCGGCCACTTGCCGATTTCTCTAAGGGCGTGTTCGTCGGTTTCCATCAAGTTATAGTGGAAACCGACAGCTTTTGCGATGACGGGAGCCGGCAATGGGGGATCAGCAACACGGTGATGGACAGTATGCCGGTGATGGACAGTATGCCGGTCGGCGTAGGAATCGGCGATTCCGGAATCGTGATCAGGGCAGCCCGGACGGTGGATATGGTCAGCACGTTGACGGGAATGCGACGTTTGCGGCCGCTGGCGGCGATGCCGCGCCGGCGGACCTCGCTCAGCTTCCGTCGCACATCATCGACTCGTTGTGCAAGGTGCTTGTCTGCTCGCGTGAGGTGATCGAGCTGACCGTGACCGTATTGTGCGCCGGCGGTCATCTGCTGCTCGAGGATGTGCCCGGCACCGGCAAGACCACGCTCGCCCGAGCGCTCGGCCAGTGCGTTGGCGGCACCGTTCATCGCATCCAGTTCACGCCCGATATGATGCCGTCCGATCTGACCGGCGTGAACGTGTATGACCAGCGCGCCCAGCGGTTTGAATTCCATCCCGGCCCATTGTTCGCCGACATCGTCATCGCCGACGAGGTGAACCGTGCGAATCCCAAGACGCAGGCCGCCATGCTTGAGGCCATGGCCGAGCGACAGATCAGCGTAGACGGCGTGACGCGTCGGCTTCCCGAACCGTATCTCGTGCTGGCCACGCAGAATCCGATCGAACTTGAAGGCACCTATCCGCTGCCCGAGGCGCAGCTGGACCGTTTCATGGCACGCTCGTCGATCGGCTATCCCACGCGTGATGCCGAACGGGCCATGCTGCTTGGCGAGCACGCGGGCGAACCGTTAACGGATCTTCAGCCGGTGTGCACCACGCTTGAACTGGGCGAGGTACTGCGGCAGGTGCGTGCCGTGCAGGTGAGCGAACCGGTGGCCGACTATATCGTGTCGATAGTGCGAGCCACGCGTGAGCGTGACGACGTGCGGTTCGGCGCATCGCCACGTGCCGGCCTGAATCTGCTCGCCATGGCCCGTGCCCGCGCGTTCATCCGCGGTCGTGATTTCGTCACGCCACATGACGTCAAGACACTGGCCGTGCCGGTATTGGCCCATCGTCTGGTGCCCAGAAACATGACCGGCGCAAGTGCGTCGGCGGAGCAGTGCGAAAGGATCGTGTCATCGATTCTGGAATCGGTACCCGCTCCGGATGCCGGCCGTTCGGCCCCGGTGAAATCCGGCGCAACGCCACGTGCGGTGCGATCCAGGTAGGAGCAGGCCATGAGTGCGCATGACGGTCAAGCTGTGGGACGTCGTCGAGCTGCGGCCGACGTTCGTTCGGCGCGTCGTGCGCGGTCGGGACAGCGTGACCGATTCGCATGGCGCAACCGTTTCCGTTCGCTTACGCATGCTCATGCCCATACGGCCAATGCCCACAACACGACCATCGTCATGCGCAAACCCTACCGGCATGGCATGGTTCGCCCGACCGTTCGTCTGATCGTGCTGCTGGCGCTTGCCGGTGTGGCCCTGTTCTTCGCATTGGCGGTCGACAGCACCGCGCTTATGGCGTTGGCGATCAGTGTCCCCGCATTGGCGGTGATCTCGCTGATCGTAACGCTGGCAACACGTCCGCTTGTCAGCCGTCAACATGGCCGAATGGACGACGATGCCGCAACGCGCGACTTCCGGCGGTCCGTTGTGACTATCGTCCGACGCTGCATGATTCCCGGTCTCATCCGTCGTGAATGCCAATGGTCACAACTCGATCAGCATGATCACGTAATCCGTCGATTTCGTTCCACCGATACGCCTGTTGATCGAGGACTGTACCGCTTGGATGCCACGGCGGTCACGTGGTTCGACGCGTTCGGTCTGTGGAAGAGTCGACGGCTGATTCGTGACCACATCGAACGGCTGAATCCTCCCGACATCGCGCTCGCCGAACTCAAGGGAATCACGCCGATGTCGTCGCATCCCGGTCGCGGGGAGGAGACCGACGCCGCCACGGTCCGCCGATACGAATCCGGCGACCCCTGGCGCATGATCGCCTGGCGGGCGAGCGCGCATCGCGGCACACTGATGACCCGCGAAGGCTCCCGCGACGCCCGATCCGACACGCTGATCGTGGTCGACACAGCGACCGTCCGTTCCATTGACGCATGCCTTGCCACAGCGGCCCAACGATACGAGTCGTTGCGCGCGGCAGGCGTGCGGGTGTCGGTGACGGACGGCGAGACGGTATACTCGAACGCCGATGCCATTGAACGGTTTCTGGCGGCTGCCCAGTCGGGCGATCATGCTGTGACCGTCGGGGAGCGCGCTAGGCAGGTTGCGCAGGCGCTGGGCCGTCTGCCCGGCTACACCGTGGTGCTGTTGACGCCGGAATCGGCTGAATCGGCAGAATCCGGCACGACGGACAAGCCAACAGAATCGGGCGCGGGGGAGCGCTCTTCCATACACATCCCCAAAGTTGTGCACACGACGGTGGATGACGTGGATAGGTCTGGGGATTCCCACGACGGCAACAATGCACACCATGCGGAGAACCGTGAACGGAACGTCGACGAGCGGAGTGCCGGTACGTCGAACGGCGATGTGCGGAATCCGCATTCCGCCACTGTGTCGCCAACGATATCGTCGCAGTCGACATTGGAGCAGGCGTTGCGTGCGGTGGTGCCGGAACGTCGGTTTGACGTCGTGCGGGTGCCGAAGAAAACAGGCATCGACTCTGCCGTATCCGTTGCCACTGATTCGTCTGCTGCTCAAGTGTCATCAGGCGTTGCGGAGACCGCCGCTGCCACTTCTACCGTGCCTGCAATCGTCGCTCAGGCCATCACCATGCCGGTCCTGCTGGCGATCGCCGTATGGCAGACCAGTACGCTGTTCTCCTTCGGATGGTGGACATGGTTCGCGATTGCGGCGCTACCGATCATTGGCTTGGATGCGGCGATTCCGGCCAAACGCCGACGCATCCGACTGATACGCGGACTCGTCGTCAGCCTCCTTGTCGTCATCGCGGCTGTGATCCTTGCGATCCTACGCATTCGACGATTCGCGGCAGAATCCGCGGCCGATATATCGTCGTCCGACACCCCCAATGGCAGTCCTCAAGACCCCCTTGCGCAAGCGGACGAGCAGACCGGCATATTCCACTCGCTGACGACTGTGATCAATGCCCTGTCGTCCGGAGCGATCGAGATCTACGAGCAGTATGTGCCGGTCGTCCTTGGCGGCAATGCCGACGCGCTGCTCATACTTGTGGTCGCCGCCATCGCCATCGTGCTGCGCATACTGCTGATATTCCGTCCGATTCGACCCATCGTCGCAGTGCTGCCGATCGCCATCGCCGCCGTGGACTATGCGTGGGCGGGCCAGGAGCTCTCCCTGCCGTGGATCGTGGTCTGTCTCGTGTCCGGCGGTGTCCTGCTGTGGTCGTCGCATGATCATCGCACGCGCATGCGCCCGCCCGTACCGCTTATCGCATCCCTGATCGTGGCCTCCATCGCCGTGGGATTCACGCCCATGGCCGTTACCGCCGCCCAGCGCGTGGACATCTCACTGGGCGAGGGCGGCGGACTGTTCTCCAACGGCACGATCAACCCGATGATCGATCTCAAACGTGGCGTGAACCAGACCGGTGCCACCACCGTATTCACCTACACCGCCAATGAACGCCTGTACTTCCGACTCGCCACGCTCGACGACTTCAATGGCGACACGTGGTCGTTCTCCTCACGGCTCAGCGAGCGCGGCGGTTTCTATAACGGCAATGCCGGCGATACCGGGAACGATGGCGTGACCACCTCCTCCGGTTCCGCATGGTCGCCCGTCGCCGGCCAGTACCAGTATTCGCCCTACAACCGGTTCAACGACGCCACGCCAATCGAACAGTACCTCGACGTACTTGGCGGCACCCAGTCGGGAGGTGCGGAAGGGGCCGAGTGGGAAGTCAACACCAAGGTGACCATCGATTCACTCAACTCCCGATTCCTGCCCGTGCCCTCCGGTTCCGTGAACACCAGTCAGGCCACGTCGGCGGGTGTTTGGCGGCGCGGCGGCGACTCGGCCTTCTACAGCGTCATGGCCGTCACCATGCCGGGCATGACCTACACCGCGGACGGCACCTACATCACCCCGATCCGCTCATCCGGCGACTTTTCCACCATCGACGCGCTCAACACGCTGAAAACCAAGGCCAACGAGAGTCGGACATCGCAGACGTTCCGCATCCGCGTCGGCGACGATCCCACCACCGTGACCGATACCAACGGCAACAGGATCGGCGAATTCACGCGCAACGGCATCAGATTCAACGACGACGTGATCGACCAATACGGTCTGCGCGGACGGTCATGGCTTATCGGCATCCCCGAAGTCGTCATCAACGACGGCAAGTCCGACGTCAGTACCGGCGTGACCGCATACGAAGTGCGTGGATACACGATCGAACTCAATCCATCGGCATGGCTGGTCCGTCTGATGAGCGACATGTATGGGGCGCTTGGCGCGGGAGCGCAAGTCGGCGACAACGAATTCTCGTTCCTGGTGCCGCCCATGCAGACCATGTTCAACAGCGATGGCAGTATGACGACAGCGGGCACAGCGAATGCCGGAGATGGGTCACGTTCTACTGATGCCGTCATCGATGAGCGTATTCCGAGCGGCTACGACGAACTGCCGGACGTTCTGCCGGCACAGGTGACGGCAGTGGTCGATCAGGCCAAACGGCAGGGCGTGCCGACGTCCGGCGGCGGGGCGGAAAGCCAGATCGCGGCCATGGAATATCTGGTCGACTACTTCACGCACAACGGATTCTCCTACTCGGTCAGCGCGCCCGACGGTTCCGGACGCAACAACATGCAGGTGATCGGCGACTTCCTCGATCGCAAGACCGGCTACTGCGCCCACTATGCGTCGGCGCTCGCCGTGCTCGGCCGGGCCATGGGTGTGAAAACCCGCATGGTGCTTGGCTATTCGCCCGGCAGCGGCGAATCCTCGGATGGATCATATGCCGTGGCCAGCAATCAGCTGCACAGCTGGGTGGAGGCATACATCAACGGACTCGGCTGGATCCCCTTCGACGTGACGCCGGCCGATGGCGTCGATGCCGCAACGGGTACCGATGCCGGGCAGACCGCCATCGCGCCGAGCACGTCAGCCTCCGCTAGTGCGCAGCCGTCTGACACGTCGTCATCGTCGGCGTCGCAGAACGCGTCCGCCACGCCGTCCGTCAGCCAGTCGGGCAGCGCCGATACCGATACGACCGATGACGGCGAGAACGCCGATTCGACGACTGATGGTGATGCCGTCGGACAGGGCGATCAGGGTTGGGCCGCATTCCTGCATTCCCGTGCCGCGACGGCGCTCGCCGTACTTGCCGCGATGGTGTGCGGGTATGCGATCGTCAGTTCGGGCATGTGGATTCGTGCGTGGCGTCGCCGTCGTCGAATCCGTGAAATCCGTGCGATCCACGCCGACGGGGATCGCGCCTGGCTGATCGCATGGCGTGAACTGACCGATACGGCATGGGACTGGTCGGTGCGATGGCCGACGAGCGCCACCGAACAAGACATCGCCGACACGATCGTGCAATGGATCAGACGGGACGACGTGCGGAAGATACGGGAGAATACGACGGAAGTCGACGACTACGATGCCGTGATCGACACGATCGGCATGATGGCCGACCACGCCGAAGCCGCCGCCTATGGAGGCGGTTCCCGGCGAAACGATGTCTCTGGTGTCGCCGGAGACGTATCGGTGAGCAGGTTCGGGAACG
Source organism: Bifidobacterium sp. UTCIF-39 (assembly GCF_006408715.1). Taxonomy (NCBI): domain Bacteria; kingdom Bacillati; phylum Actinomycetota; class Actinomycetes; order Bifidobacteriales; family Bifidobacteriaceae; genus Bifidobacterium; species Bifidobacterium sp. UTCIF-39. The sequence continues at coordinate 249,956 of NZ_JEOG01000001.1, forward strand.
TTGCCGCCGCGGACTCTGCCGATACCGAATCCTCGCGCATCGTCGCATCACTCGACGATGCGCGTGCGGTACTGTCACGTGTCTGGTCCGATCGTGCTAGGTCACTGCCTGCGATCGTACGCATTGGGCGTCTGCTGTCGCTGCGGCTGGTTCCGCGCTCGCTGTTCCGGCGCTGATCCGGCAAACCAATACTGAATCCGGCAATCCGACACTGACCGGACCGTTCGTACGGACTGGGTTTTGACGCACTTTTGACTTGCCGTGCGTTAAGTTCCCAGACAATGCAGGCATAATGGCGATCGTTGTGGCTATGCGGATCCGATATCGGCGCGAATGCGGTATGCGGCGAGCAATGGACAACAAGGAGGTGCCATGACGCAGCATAATCAATCACATCAGGATGCGGATCGGACCGTGAAATCCCATGGTTTCACTGCGGATCAGAGGCGTCTGTTGGAGGATCTGGACGCTGTCGATCACGTCGATTCCCGGGGAAACATCCACTACACCAAGGAATTTTCCAAACACGCGATTGCGGAGTATCAGCGGGGCAAAGGCCCCAAGCAGATCTTCACCGAAGCCGGATTTCCGTTGGAAATACTGGGATACAAGCGAATAGAGCGGGCGATGTACCGGTGGCGACACGCCTACGACACGCCGATTTGCGCGCCCCGGAAAAATGTGTTTATATAGCCGAGTTGCCGATCACGGGGGCCTTCCTCCGGGAGAAGTAACGGCGGATTTCCCAAGCGGTCAAAGGGAGCTGACTGTAAATCAGCCGCTTCGTGCTTCAGTGGTTCGAATCCACTATCCGCCACGCCTCGATAGCTCAGTGGTAGAGCACTTCCTTGGTAAGGAAGAGGTCGCGAGTCCGATTCTCGCTCGAGGCTCTCAATGGCGGGGTAGCTCAGCTGGTTAGAGCGTACGACTCATAATCGTAAGGTCAAGAGTTCGAGTCTCTTCCTCGCTACAAAAACGTCGGAGAAACCGGCGATGACACTATTACAGAGGTGAATGATGGCAAAAAGCGCCGATATCCGTCCCGGCATCACGCTGGCCTGCACCGAGTGCAAAGAGCGTAACTACATTACGACCAAGAACCGTCGTAACACCCCGGATCGCCTTGAGCTGCAGAAGTTCTGCCCGCGTTGCGGCAAGAAGACTGTGCACCGCGAGACCCGCTGAGGTATAGACTTTACATCCCGATCACTGCAAAGTGGTCGGGATTTTTTGTATTTCCGGATTCGAGTTTACCGGCTCCAGTTTTTTGTATGTCCGGCAACGCCTACTGCCCCTGATATGGTGGGCCATATGACTTCTCCTACTTTTGCGGATCTGACCACCATCGGCGTAGGCGGATCCATCGCACGTTTCATTGAACCCGACTCCCGCGTCGGTGTGATCGAAGCCGTTGAGGATGCGGATGATCGTGGACTGCCGCTGTGCGTAATCGGTGGCGGTTCCAATATGCTGGTCAGCGATGAGCCGTTCATGGGATTCGTCGTCCGCGATGCGAGACGATCGATCGGCGTGCCTGACGAAGTGGCTCCCGTCGAAGGCGAGGACCGAACCGTGCATGTGAGCGCAGACGCCGGTGTGAACTGGGATGATCTCGTCGAGTTCTGCGTCCGACTCGGCCTGGAAGGCGTTGAAGGCCTTTCCGGCATTCCAGGGACGGTGGGTGCCTCCGTGGTGCAGAACATCGGCGCCTACGGGCAGGAGGTCGCCGACAGCGTCGACTCCGTGGAGGTCTGGGATCGCGAAACCAAGAAGGTCGTGGAACTCACGACCGCTGATCTGCATTTCGGATACCGCACCTCGGCGCTCAAGTCGAGCATGTACCAGGCTCCCGCGGTGCCGGCCGACTGCTATTTCCCCACGCCGCGCTATGTGGTGCTGTCGGTCACGTTCGCGTTGCGGCACAGCGCCACCGGCGTGGTCAACGTCGGCCAGCTCGCCCGGGCGCTCGGCGTGGAAACCGGTGCCCGTCTGGAAACGCAGGCCATTCGTGATGCCGTACTCGCCGTGCGTGCCGGCAAGGGCATGCTCGAGGACCCCAACCGGTACGCATCGCCGTGGATGCGCGGCACCAAGGAGGATCGCACGATCGAAGCGGCCATGACGGCGCTGAAGACGGCGAACGGCTCCACTGCACCCGACTACAACCGTCACAGCTGCGGCAGTTTCTTCATGAACCCGGTGCTCACCGCCGATGCCGCCGCCGCTCTTCCCGAGGACGCGCCGCGGTTCGCGGCCCCGCTGCCGGACGGCACGCAGGGCGTGAAGACCTCGGCCGCATGGCTGATCGATCACGCCGGATTCCATAAGGGATTCGCCGTGCGCGAGGGGGCGGCAGCCTCGCTGTCCACGTTGCACACGCTGGCCCTGACCAACCGGGGATCCGCCACCGCCGACGATGTCGCCGAACTCGCCCGTACGGTGCAGAACGGTGTGGAGTCCACATTCGGCGTACGACTGATTCCCGAACCCGTGACCATCGGCGTCGATCTGCACTGATCGGTATGTGCCGAATCGTCCCGTAAAACGGTTTACATCCCATATTTCGGACGTAACCTGTGCGTAACCGGCGAATCCTCGCCGGTTTACTTGTTTTTTCACAATTCTTGTCTAATCTCTTCAAGGAACTACAAGCGGGAGGCCGTGCAGCATCGCAGGTCGACTCCGGGAGAAGGACACCATAAAGACATCATGAATCTTTTACGAACCAAGACGGTCGAGCAGACCATCGCCGAAACCGACGAAGCCGACCGCAAGCTCAAACGCAATCTGAAATGGTGGGATCTGGCCATCATGGGCGTGGCCGTCGCCGTGGGTGCAGGCATCTTTTCCGTGGGTGCCCAGGCCGCCGCCTATCATGCCGGCCCCGCCGTGATCATCAGCTTCCTGATCGCCGGCATCGTGTGCGGTGCGGCCGTGATGTGCTACGCCGAATTCGCCTCGATGATCCCGGTGGCGGGATCCGCCTACACCTTCACCTACACCACGGTCGGCGAGATGGTGGCGTGGATCATCGGCTGGGATCTGATCCTGGAAATGCTGATGGCGGGCTCCGTCATCTCCAAGTACTGGGGTGTGTACCTTAACGATTTCTTCCGACTGATGGGATGGAACCTCAATACCGGCGTCCAGATCGGATCGTTCACGCTTGACGTGGCCCCGATCATCATCGTGGCGTTCTTCACCGTGCTGCTCGTCTACGGCACCCGACTGGGCGCTCGCGTGGACGGCGCGATGACCGTGCTCAAGATCGCCATCGTGTTCTTCGTCGTCATCGTCGGATTCTTCTACGTCAAGGCATCCAACTTCACGCCGTTCATCCCGCCGAGCGAACCGGCATCCTCCGTGCAGACCGCATCCAGCGAGGTCACCGGCATCTGGGCGCAGCCGCTGTGGCAGTGGGCCACCGGCATGACCCCGTCGATCTACGGCATCCCCGGCATCCTGTCCGGTGCGGCCCTCGTGTTCTTCGCCTTCATCGGCTTCGACGTGGTGGCCACCGCGGCCGAGGAGACCGACAATCCGAAGAAGGCCGTGCCGCTGGGCATCGGCACCGGCATGCTGCTCATCATCGTCATGTACGTGGCCGTGGCCGTGGTGACCACCGGCATGGTCTCCTACAAGGATCTGGCCAAGGCCCAAAGCCCGTCGCTCGCCACCGCATTCGAACTTGTGGGTGCCAACTGGGCGGCCAAGATCATCAGCTTCGGCATCGTGCTCGGTCTGGCGACCGTGGTCATGGTGCTGCTGCTCGGCCTGACTCGCATCGTGTTCGCCATGAGCCGTGACGGACTGCTGCCGCGCGGCCTGTCCAAGACCGGCGCACACGGCACCCCGGCCATCCTGCAGATCGCCTGCGGTGTGGTCGTGGCTCTGGTCGCCGCGTTCTTCGACATCGGCGTGCTGTCCGACATGGTGAACATCGGTACGCTGTCCGCGTTCACGCTGGTCGCCATCTCCGTGCCGATCATGCGCAGGAAGCGCCCCGACCTCAAGCGTTCGTTCGTCATGCCCGGCAACCCGTGGGTGCCGATCCTCATCGGCTTGGCGAACCTGTGGCTCATGCTCAACCTCACCGTGCTCACCTGGGTGCGGTTCGTGGTGTGGCTGGTCGTCGGCTTCGCGATCTACTTCGCCTACGGCTACCGTCACTCCCGTCTGGGACTTGACCAGCTCAAGGGTGACATTCCAGCAGACGCTCGCTGATCGTCAACGACTAATCAGCGACTAATCACAGCCATACGCCGTCCCTGTTATGGGGGCGGCGTAAACTATATGTTCAGTATGTGAAACGCCGCGGGGATGTGCGGCGAGATGAAGGAGATTGATCATGCCTTATGTTGTTGCCCAGCCCTGCGTGGACGTGAAGGACAAGGCCTGTGTGGACGAATGCCCGGTGGACTGCATCTACGAGGGGCCACGTACGCTGTACATCAACCCGAACGAATGCGTGGACTGCGGTGCCTGCGAGCCCGTGTGCCCCACCGAAGCCATCTTCTACGAGGACGATCTGCCCGAGGAGTGGGCTTGGTACAAGGATGCCGCAGTGCAGTTCTTCGCCGAAGTGGGCGATCAGGGCGGAGCCTCCGGCTTCGGCGAGATCGACCACGATCAGGAGCAGGTGGCCGCGTTGCCCCCGCAGAATCAGGACTGAATCCCAGATTTTTCAGTACTGATTATCAGATTCCGGCGTCATACATGTTCGAATTGCCCTCGGAACGGGAGAGCGGACGTGAACGGCACCGGAATCTTTTATTATTACGTGTGATTACGCCTGATTACGATTACCGATGTATCGGTAGGGCGCGGCAGGGCGGAATGCCCGTGAACGCCCGAACACCTATGAACGGAGAAGACCTGTGGGATTCGCACCATTCAACACGCCATACGACTGGTCTCGACTGTCCGCGGCCAAAGCCGTGGCCGCACAGCATCCGGACGGCATGATCGACCTGTCCATCGGCTCGCCGGTCGACGATGTGCCCGCCAGCGTACGCACAGCGCTCGCCGACGCCTCCGACGATCCGAACGCCTACGGATATCCGGTCACACGCGGCACCACACAGCTGCGTGAAGCCATCACCCGATGGTTCTCCAAGGCGCGCGGCGTGGAACTCGAGGCAATCGGTGCCGGCATCTGCCCCACGGTGGGATCCAAGGAAGGCGTCGCACTCATGGCGTCACTGCTCGGACTTGGCCACGGCGACGTCGTGGTGCAGCCGCGCATCTCCTACCCGACATACGAAATCGGCACCCAGCTGGCCGGCGCGCAGACGTTGAAAGCGGACGTCGCCGACGTGGCATCCTGGGAGCACGTGCCCGGCGTGAAGATGATATGGGTCAACTCGCCGTCCAATCCGACCGGCGAAGTGCTCACCGCCGCACAGCTGCGCGCCATCGTCGACACGGCACGCCGGATCGGCGCGGTCGTGGTTTCCGACGAATGCTACGCGCTCATGGACTGGCGATCAGACGTCCCGGAACTCACCGCCACCGACTGCATTCTCAATAACGACGTCTGCGAAGGCAGCGCCAAGGGGCTGCTGTGCCTGTACTCGCTGAGCAAGCAGTCCAACATGGCCGGCTATCGTACGGCACTGATCGTAGGCGACAACGCCATCGTCGCCCCCATGCTGGAGACGCGCAAGCAGATCGGCCAGATCATCCCCGGGCCCAGCCAGGCCGCCATGGCCGCCGGACTCGACGATCTGGATTCGGTGATCGCGCAGCGCTCGCGGTATCGCGAACGTCTGGAACTGCTCGTCGACGGTCTGCGTGCCGCCGGATACGAGGCGGAGATGCCGGAAGGTGCCTTGTACGTATGGGTCAAGGCCGTCAGCGGTGACTGCTGGACCGACATCGATGCGCTCGCCAGGCTTGGCATCATCGTCAGTCCGGGGGAGTTCTACGGCGACAAGGAATATCTGCGTGTGTCCGCCACCGCCGGCGATGCCGCGGTCAGCGCCGCCGCCGAACGACTGGCACACGCCGATCTGAATAGATAGGGAACGGATAACGGGGTACGTATTCATACGCGATACGCATCCATACGCATACGGTGCGTACATACACGAGGAGCCTCCGCCAATGACGGAGGCTCCTCGCTTAGGGAAGGGATCAGAAGGGGAAAGTAATACCAGTCGGTGACTCGTCAATCAGAGATTCGCGACGATGGCCTTGGCCAGCTCGTCGTACTCGGCATCGGTCAGATGCACGCGATCGGGGTTCATGGCAAAGGTGCCGCCCCACTCGAACTCGTCATCCTTGTACTTCGGCACCAGATGGAAGTGCAGATGATGACCGGTGTCGCCGTAGGCGCCGTAGTTCACCTTGTCCGGGTGGAACGTGGCGTGCAGGGCCTTGGCCACGCGGTCAACGTCGTCGAAGAAGGCATTGCGATCGGCTTCGCTCAGCTCCACGATTTCGGAGACGTGATGCTTGGATGCGACGATCACACGACCTTTGTGGCTCTGCTCCTTGAACAGCACCAGCTTGCTCGCCGGCAGTTCGTAGATCTTGATGCCGAAGGCGTCCAGAGCGGCGCCCTCATCGCAGTATGCACAAGCTTCATTGCTCATTGAAATTCCTTTCATCGAGTGCGATCTCGTCATGGAGATGCTGATTCCAGCATAGGAATGCCGGGAAATCGATGCCGTAATTGTTGCCACGAGTTGCAACATTGTCAACAACAATCAAAAAAAGAGGCAAACGCTGGCAACAAAAGAAAGTGATCTGGCTCACGCTTCCTATTGTGAAAAGTGTTCAAAGGATTGCATGGACGCAGTCCTTACGGAAAGACGGAAAACCACGATCACAGCCATACAGTGGCGGCCTAGGCCGTAGTGTGCGCGGTGGTCGGAAGGACCGAAGGAGGTTACTGACCATGGCTTTCATGGATGATGACTACCTGCTGACCACGGATCTGGCCAAGGAGCTGTTCCACGGTTACGCGGAGAGCATGCCGATCGTGGACTACCACTGCCACCTGCATCCGGAGGAGATCTACAAGGATCCGAACTTCAAGGACATCGTCGAGGCATGGCTCACCGACGGCAACAACTACGGCGACCACTACAAGTGGCGTCTGGAGCGTGCCAACGGCGTGCCGGAGGAGCTCATCACCGGCAACGGCGATCCGTGGGACAAGTTCTATGCCTACGCGCAGACCATGGAGAAGGCCATCGGCTCCCCGGTCTACATGTGGACCCATCAGGAGCTGCGCCGCTACTTCGGCATCACCGACGAGCTGAACACCAAGACAGCCAAGGACATCTACGAGAAGACCAACGAGATGCTGGCCACTCCGGAGTTCTCCCGTCGTTCGCTGCTGCGCCGCATGAACCTCGACACCATCTGCACCACCGATGATCCGGTCGATTCCCTCGAATACCACATCGCATTCGAGAAGGATGGCGGCGACACCTTCAAGATGATCCCGGCCATGCGCCCGGACAAGGCCCTGAACCCCGACAAGGCCGGCTTCGGCGAGTGGGTCGACCAGCTCGAGCAGGTCACCGGCGACACCATCAACTCCTTCGACGACATGATGGCCGCCATCAACAAGCGCGTCGACTTCTTCCACGAGCACGGATCCCGCCTGTCCGACCACGCGGCCGACCTGATGCTGTACGCGCCGTCCACCGCCGCCGAGCGTGACGCGATCCTCGCCAAGGCCCGCGCCGGCGAACCGCTGACGCTCGAAGAGGTCACCAAGTACCGCACCCAGCTGTTCCTCGACCTCATGAAGATCTACCACGCCCACGGCTGGACCATGCAGCTGCACATCCACGCCATGCGCAACATCAACGAGCGCGAGTTCGGCATCCACGGTGCCGACACCGGCTACGATTCGATCAACGATCGTTCCATCGCCGAGCCGCTGGCCGCCCTGCTCAACGAGGCCGCTAAGACCGACTCCATCCCGAAGATGCTCATTTACTCGCTCAACCCGAACGACTATCTGGCCATCACCACCATCATGGGATGCTTCCAGGGCGGCATGAAGCAGCGCATGGCCCTCGGCAACGCCTGGTGGTTCAACGACACCCGTACCGGCATCCGCAAGCAGATCCAGACCATGGCCGAAGGCTCCCTGTTGGGCAACTTCGTGGGCATGACCACGGATTCCCGCTCGTTCCTGAGCTTCCCGCGCCACGAGTTCTTCCGCCGCATCCTGTGCGAGCAGCTGGGCGAGTGGGCATCCCGCGGCGAGATCCCGTCGGATCTCGACACTTTGGCCCCGCTGGTGCAGGACGTCTCTTACAACAACGCCAAGGAGCTGTTCGTCTGATCTCCCGATCGGGAATCGGCCGAATCCTCGGGTGATCCGAGGAAGAACAAGGAAATAAGAGAGAGCAGTCGTTTCGGCGCTGCGGTCCCGGTGTCGTTCCATTGGCATCGGTCCGCATCGGTCCGCGCGCCGAAACGACGGCATAACTGAATGACGCATAACTGAAGATAAAGGAAGGACCGTAGCGGCACCGTCGCCGCAACGGGTGTTGTTATCAAAAGGTGAAATACGATGACTAGTGCAGTACAGGAAACGGCCGCCACAATCAACGGCCAGAAGAAGCTGAGCTGGCGAGAAAAGATCGGCTACGGCTTTGGTGATCTCGGCAACGGCTTCATGTTCGATCTCGGTCAGGCCTACCTGACCAAGTTCTACACCGACGTCGCGCTGATCAACCCCGGCATGGTCGCCACGATCATGGCCGTGACCAAGATCTACGACGCCTTCATGGACCCGATCGCCGGCGCGTTCGTCGACAGCCGTAAGATCGGCAAGCATGGCAAGTTCCGTCCGGTCATGATGGTCGGCGCCATCGTGCTGTCCATTCTGACGGTCATTACGTTCACCATGCCCGACTTCCCGATGTGGGGACGTATCGTCTACGCGTTCGCCACCTACATGGCATGGGGAACCTGCTATTCGTTTACCAACCTGCCGTACGTGGGCCTCGCGAACGTCATGACCCGTGACGTCGACGAACGCGCGCAGCTGGCCACCACCCGTCAGGCCGGTTCGCTGGGCGCCCAGTGGATCACCGGCGTGGCCTTCATCCCGATCATCCTGCTGTTCTCCAACTCCGACGGCAAGGTCACCACGTTCCACGGATACGCCGTGGCCGCCACGATCATGGCCCTGCTCGGCGTGATCTGCTTCGCCGTCACGTTCTTCAACTGCAAGGAGCACATCTAGGTCAACCGTGAGAAGACCGGTGACAAGGAGAAGGAAGGCGTCGGCGCCTACATCAAGGTGGTCTTCACCAACAAGCCGCTGCTCGCCATCATTCTGATGACCCTGTTCACCATCTCCGCCATGAACACCAACAACGCCATGATGCTGTACTTCGCCGAGTACAACCTGGGCAACATGGGTCTGCAGCCGGTGATCAACGCCATCCAGATGGGCTGCTCCATCGTGGCCATCCTCTCCATCCCGTTCCTCGTCAAGAAGTTCGGCAAGAAGCAGGTCGCCGTGGTCTGCTTCGTGGTGGGTGCCGTCGCCAACCTGATCAACTACTTCCTGCCGACCAACCTCGTCACCTTCATCATCTTCGTGACCATCGGCTACGTGTGCCTCGCCATCCCGAACGGCATCACCTGGGCCTTCGTCAACGACGTGATCGACTACGGCGAGTGGCACACCGGCATCCGTAAGGAAGGCATTACCGTGGCCGCGTTCAACTTCTCCCGTAAGCTCGCGCAGTCCCTGGCCGCCGTCATCACCGCCGGCATCCTCGGCGTCACCGGCTACGTCGCCAACCAGGTGCAGTCGCAGGCCACCCTGAACGGCATCAAGGGCGCCATGACCCTCTACCCGGCCGTGGCCCTGTTCGCCGCCATGCTGATCATCTTCTTCCTCTACGGTCTGACCGACGACAAGTACCGCAAGATCGCCGACGACCTGAACAACGGCAAGTGGGAGAAGGGCAACCTCTGATCTGCTGATCCAGTGATTCAGTGATCTGCTGATCGGTTCTGATTCGCCTGGTGAATACGATTCTCTGAGTTCAGTGAATTGGATTCGCAAGGTGAGTGATTCACTGAGCGTTGAGTGATTCGCCGAGCGGATCAGAACCATGACATCGCTGATTCCTCCGAACCATATCCCTATGGTTCGGAGGAATTGTCGTATGTGGGGTGAATGCGTGAGATGAATATGCCCGGCTTGATCGCGGTGGAGTGATGTGATTGCGGATGTGATTGCGAGCGGTCCGATCATGCCATGCAATATCCGAACACGGCCATACCGCGGTCGGGCACAGACGTGAATGTAGGAATGGACGCCGGCATGGCCAGGGGCGGTCTGATCGGTATAGGCAGGTTTGGTCGGTATAGGCAGGTTGTCGTGGTCGGACGTGGGGAGCGAGGTGGCTCGACGCTCAGTCGCCCGTGCGATGTGTGCCGTGCGGCTTGCGCAGTCCCAGTCGTACGGCGTCGGTGCCATACCGCTGACGAATCGAATCCAACGCCTTCTCCGCCTGACTCATCCGTTTGGGATTCGGTGTTCCATGAGTTGATGACGGCATTGATACTGATGTCGATCTCGATGGTGACGTTGATCCCGATACTGACGTTGATGGGGGCGTATGACGTCGACCATCATTCTGATCACGAGCATCCCGGTCGTGTGTATCCTGCCCTCGCGTGCCCTGTCCATACATACTCTGCCCATGCGCGGCAGGGAAACGGGAGCCGGCTGACCGCTCGCTAGGGGAGCGGCCGGCATTCTCGACTTCCTCCTCCGCCAGCAAATCGTCAAAACTCGCCTGCACTGGAGTGGTCGCCACATCCGCCAATCCAGACGCACTCAGCCCGGCAAGCCGTACCGAACGCGGCAATCTTGTATCGCCATGATCCGCCGCCCCCTCGGCCATGCCGAGCATACGTTCCAGCAGCCGCACGCTCTGCGGATAGATCGCGCTCGCCGTGGTGACCGGCGTTTCCAATGTGCGCGATTTCGTTGAATACGACAGGTCTGCGAATCGTAGTTTCACTGTGATCGTACGGGCCATCAGGCCCTTGCGTCGCAACGTGGATGCCACGGTGTCGGCGCACCACAGCAGCAGACTCGTCACGTCGTCCGCGCTCGTGGCATCCGTATCGAATGTGCGTTCGGCGCCGATCGACTTCTCTGGGGTGTATGGCGTCACTGTGCGTTCGTCGAGTCCGCGCGCCGCCAGATACAACGAACGCGCATGTGACGCCGAACCGCACGCCTGCGCCAGTTCCCGCTCATCGAGTTCGGCCAATTGCGCCACCGTCGTCACGCCCCACTGTTCGAGTCGTTTGCCAAGTGACGGACCCACGCCGGGAATCGAACGCAACGGCAGCATCTGCACGAATTCGGCCTGCCTGGCCTTGGGAATCAACAACATGCCGTTGGGTTTGGCGTTGGTCGATGCGAGTTTGGCCACGAGCTTGTTCGACGCCACGCCTACCGAACAGGTAAGTCCGAACGTGCGTGCCACTTCGTTGCGCAACCATGCGCCGATCGCGGTCGGACTGCTCCAGCGTCGCAACGCCCCCGACACGTCCATATAGCATTCGTCCACCGACACGCGTTCGATGCGGTCCGTCACCTCGCCGAACACAGTGAACACACGACGTGACATCTCCCGGTAATAGGCCATGTCGACGGGCAGGAAAATACCCTGAGGGCACAGTCGTCGTGCCGTGGCCGTGGGCATGGCCGAGTTCACGCCGAACGGTCGAGCCTCGTAGCTTGCCGCAGACACCACCGATCGTGGACCCGTGCCGATGATCACCGGCTTGCCCTTGAGCTCCGGGTGCCGGGCGATCTCGCAGGACGCGAAGAATGCGTCCATGTCGATGTGCAGCGTGGTGCAGCCGGTCTCGTCATGCCCCCAATCCCGTTTGACGGCGGCAAGACGTGGCGAAGTACTCATACCACCATTGAAGCACGGCAGGTGCCAAATGCGATGTGGTTTCTGTCGAGGAGATCGTCTTCCACGATCCGATCGCCGGGTGGTTTTCGCGGTGGTGTGGTTTCTGTGGTGTGGTTTCTGTGGTGTGATGCTCGTGTTAAGTTTGCGTTTTCGTGGTGGTGTGGTTTTGTGGTGGTGTGGTTTCTGGACTGTCTC